>NZ_QRQX01000005.1:0-77675 GCF_003475665.1 Collinsella sp. AF29-7AC | reverse complement strand
TAGGGGGGGGCGCCCCGGGGACGGACAAACCTACTCCGTCTCGCCCGGTCGAGCGCCGCGGGCCAGGGCGTCCTGGTACTCCTTGACGGCCTTGATCCTCTGCATCGGCTTCAGTCGCTCGAACATGGTGTTGCCATGCAGGTGATCAATCTCGTGCTGCAGGCACACGCAGAACAGATCGCCCGAAGCCTCATAGCGAATCAGGTTTGCGTCCAAGTCGTACGCCTCGACGACGACATGGTCGGGACGCTCGATCTCGCAGCTAATGCCAGGGATGGACAGGCAGCCCTCGCTAAACGGCACCAGATGGTCGCTCTGCTCCACGATCACGGGGTTGATGAGCACGTACGGGTCATAGTCGTTCTTGTCGGTGTAGTCGCAGTCGATGGTGACGAGCTGGATGAGCTCACCGATCTGCGGGGCAGCAAGGCCGCAACCGCCGTTGTCGAACATCATCTTCTTCATCTTCTCGGCAAGCGCCTCGATCGCCGGGGTGATCTCCTCGATGACGGCGCACTCCTGGCGCAGACGAGGGTCGGGCGACAGTACGATTCCGTTGGCTTCCATGGCCATCCTTTCGGGTTGTTACATCAAATCATAAGCGTCGACGTCAACGCTCACGCTCACGCCGCGCACGGAGCCCACCTCTTTGAGGCAGGCGTCGATATCATCAGAAACATGGTACCCCACGGGCGACTTCACAAGCAGATGGAAGCGGTAACGGTCCTTGGCTCTCTCGATTACACACGAAGCCGGGCCCAGCACCTGCGGCACGGCGCTCCCCGCCCGCAAAAAGTCGGGCGCGGCGGCGTGCCAGCGGCGCTTGAGGAGCTTTGCGATGCGGCCGATGTAGTCCCGCGCGTCATCCGCGTTCGTCGACCATACCAAGATGTTGGCCAAGCGCACGAACGGCGGATACAGGGCGTCGCGGCGCTGGTCCAGGTCGTAGTCGGTAAAGATCGAACGGTCGTGCTCGGCAACGGCGCGAATGACCGGGTCATCGGGCAGGTTGGTCTGGATGATAACCTCGCCAGGGCGATCACCGCGACCGGCACGACCGGCGACCTGCTCCAGCAGATCGTAGGCGCGCTCCCCTGCGCGGAAGTCCGGCAGCTTGAGGGCGAAGTCGGCATTGACCACGCCCACGAGCGTGACCTCGGGAAAGTCGAGACCCTTGGCGATCATTTGGGTGCCCAGCAACACGGCGCAATCGGCCGCATCGAACTGCTCGAGCAGCTTTTTGTGCGCATCCTTGCCGCGCGTGGAATCGGCATCCATGCGAATAATGGCGACGTCCTCGGGCAGCATCTGGTGCAGCGCGTCCTCGATCTGCTGCGTGCCCAGCCCCATTTTTGCCAGGTAGCGGCTGCCGCACTTGGGGCAGCGACTCGTGGGCGCGGGATACGGCTGCACGCGCCAAGACGAACCGCATGTGTGACACTGCAGCGTGTGCGTGCGCTCGTGATACGTAAGCGCGGTGGAGCAGTGGTTGCAGGTGGGCACGCAGCCGCACTCGCGACACATCAAAAACGGCGCAAAGCCACGGCGGTTATGCAGCAGCACGGCCTTCTCGCGGCGCTCGACCACACGCTCCAAGCCCTCCATCAAGGGTTTTGAAAACATGGAACGGCTGCCGTGTGAAAACTCACGGCGCAGGTCGGCGATGCGGACAGTAGGCAGCACGGCGTGTCCCGGGCGCTCGGGCATCTCAACGCGCGTCCAGGTGGCACCGTTATACGTGCCACGGCGGCAGCGGTCCAGGGCCTCGGCAGAAGGCGTGGCGGAGCCCAACACGAGCGGGCAGCGGTAGCGCCGCGCCATCTCGGCCGCCACCTCGCGCGCGTGGTAGCGCGGACTGGAGCCCTGCTTGTAACTAGTCTCGTGCTCCTCGTCGATGATGATGAGGCCCAGGTCGCCAAGCGGGCAAAAGAGCGCCGAGCGAGCGCCGACGACCACGCGGGCCGCACCGCTGGCAACCATATCCCACTGGTCCAGGCGCTCGCCGGCCGAAAGCCGCGAATGGAACACGGCGACCGTCTCGCCAAAGCGCGAGCGGAAGCGGCCGACGGTCTGGGCTGTCAGCGAAATCTCGGGTACCAGCACACAGGCAGAGCGACCGGCTGCGAGTACGCGCTCGATGGCGGAAAGGTAGACCTCGGTTTTGCCGGATCCAGTGACGCCATCGACTAGGACCACGTCGCCGTGAGCGTCAAGGCGTGCGCGCTCAATCTGCGCGAGGGCCTGTCGCTGACCGTTGGTGAGTGCCATCGGGGCCTTGCCGCTCGCCGAGGACAGCGTGGTCTGCTCGCTGCAGCCACGCCAGGCGCGGCGCTCCTCCACAACCACGACGCCGCGTTTTTCGAGCGCCTTGATGGTCGCCGACATGCTGTTATAGAGAAGGTTGAGGTCGCGCGTCGTGACCGGGCCGCACTGGAGCGCCTCGATGAGTTGGCGCTGGCGGACCGCGGTCTTGGGCGGCGTATAGTCGAAGCCTTCGGGCGTGAGCATGACCCAGCGATTTTGGATGGGTTTGACGGCTGGACGTTCAACCGTCCACACGCCGTCGTCACCCTTGACCACACGCGGACTGCCGCCCGGGGGCAAAAACAGGCGCAGGCACTCGGAAAGCGTTGCGACGTACTCGTGGCTCATCCAGCGCGCAATGCGTGCAGCCTCGGCGGTAAAGAGCGGTTTGCTGAGGATGGCTTCGACAGGCTTGATGCGCGAAAGGTCAAGGGCGTTGTTGCCTTGCAGGTCGCCCAGCTCGGGCGCAATATCGACGATGTAGCCTGCGGCGGCACGGTTGCCAAAGTGGACCAGGACCGTCGATCCGACCTGGGCCTCGTTGGCAAGGGACTCGGGAATGCCGTAGGCGAATGGCTCGGACAGCGCTCGGGTAGGAATGTCGAGAACCACGCTCGCGTAGGCAGCGATGGGCTCAGGTGCAGGCTTAGGCTGAGCCGAGGCAGCGGCAGGCATGAGCTTCACCGGAGACTCCTCCGGTTCCGGTGAACCAAACAGCGACAGTTGTTGAGCCATACACCACCTCTAACGAACGGACCTGAAAGGGGTGGGACAAAATAATCAGTGGTGTTTGTCCCATGGCCGATACGAGTGTCGAGCTTGTTGCGTCGCTCGAACATGGGACAAACACCACTGATTATTTTGTCCCAGCAACCCACTCATCGGTACAGAAACAAGAGCCCCGCTCGGGGTGAACGGGGCTCGGATACAAACGTTTGCGCAGCGACTACAGCGCCATCGCGCGGGCGCGGTCGATACGCGCCAGACAGTCGTCACGGCCGACGAGCGCCATGGTCTCGCCCAGCGGAGGGCTCACCATGTTGCCGCAAACGGCGACGCGCACGGCCTGGAACACCACGCGCTTCTTAAGGTCCATCTGCTCGGGCAGCGGCTCAAGCGCGGCGTCGATGGCCTCGGCAGTCCACTCGTCCACGCCCTCGAGCGCGGCCTTGGCGGCGTCCAGGATGGCACCCATGCCTTCCTTGGCCAGGCCCTTGTTGACGGATTTCTCGTCATACTCGAGCGTCTCGGCCGTAGCAAAGATGGGAGCGGCGACGGTCACGGCGTCGGCCGGCATCTTGGTGCGCGGCTTGACGATGGCGGCAAGCGCATCGATCCAATCCTCGCCGTACTCGACGTTGCCCTCGATGAGACCCGCCTCGTGCAGCTCGGGGACCATGATCTCGTCGGCAAACTGGGCATCGGACATGCCGTTGATGTACTCGGCATTGACCCAGTCGAGCTTCTTGGGGTCGAAGGTCGCCGGGTTCTTGGAGATGCGGTCGAGCGAGAACTTGCTGGCCAAGACATCGCGCGGGATGATTGTGGTCTCGCCGTCGAGCGACCAGCCGAGCAGCGCCAGGTAGTTGACGAAGGCGTCGGAAAGGTAGCCGGCGTCGCGGTACTCCTCCACCGAGGTGGCGCCATGGCGCTTGGAGAGCTTCTTGCCGTCGGCGCCCAGGATCATGGAGATGTGGGCGAACGTGGGCACGGGCGCGCCGATGGCCTCGTAGACCATGACCTGACGCGGGGTGTTTGACAGGTGGTCGTCGCCGCGGATGACATGGGTGATCTTCATCATGGCATCGTCGACGACGGTCGCGAAGTTATACGTGGGCGTGCCGTCGGAGCGGAAGATGACGAAGTCGTCAAGCTCCTTGGCGTCGAAGGTCACCTCGCCGTGAACGGCGTCGTGGATGACGACGTCGCCGCGGTCCTCGGGCACCTTGATGCGCAGGACGTAGGACTCGCCGGCCTCGATGCGACGGCGGGCCTCCTCGGGATCAAGGTCGCGGCAACGGCGCTGATAGCCCTGGAAGGGGTCCTTGCGCTCCTGCGCGGCCTTGCGATCGGCGTCGAGCTGCTCCTTGGTGCAGAAGCAGGGATAGGCCTTGCCCTCGTCCCAAAGCTTCTGGGCGGCCTGCTTGTACAGGTCCAGGCGCTCGGTCTGGGCGTAGGGGCCAAAATCGCCGCCCACCTCGGGACCCTCGTCCCAGTCCAGGCCCAGCCAACGCATGGCGCGCAGGATAATCTGCGTGTTCTCGTCGGTAGAGCGGGTGGGGTCGGTGTCGTCGATGCGCAGGATGAACGTGCCGCCGTTTGCACGGGCGAAAGCCCAGTTATAGATAGCGGTGCGGGCGCCGCCGATGTGCAGCTTGCCCGTCGGTGAGGGTGCAAAGCGGACGCGAACGTCTGATGCCATGGAAATCTCCTCGATTGCAGGATGGATGTCTAACCGCATCAGTATAAAGCAACAATGCCCACCTCCGCACAAAGGGCACCGACCCACTCATTGGGGACAGACTTAAATGACCATTCGTTGGGGACGTTCTTCGAAGCTGACTGAACAGGAGTGTCCCAAACTGCCGTCACTTGGGGACGTTCCTAAACTGCCGGCAGAAAAGGACCGTCCCCAAGTGCCGACACATAAGGAACGTCCCCAGGTGCCGTAAGAGCGTTCCTATTGGCTGGTCATTTAAGTCTGTCCCCAATGAGTAGGTGCGGAAAGCGTGTGAATGTTTGAATTACGCGCTATGATGTGCCCTTGCATAGAGAGCCCGGCGGAATGGTAACGGTCGCCGGGACACGTTTTTGAAAGGACAATCATGTCAGAAGAACTTCGTTCCATCCCACCCCAACACGGGTCCTTTGTTTTTACGTCGGAGTCGGTGACCGAAGGTCATCCCGATAAGATCGCTGATCAGATCAGTGACGCCGTCCTCGACGCAATCCTCGCCAAAGAAATAGAGCTGCAGGAGCAGGGCTATATTGCGCCCAACGGTGTGCCCGCCAACGTGGAGAACGTCCGCTGCGCCTGCGAGACCCTCGTGACCACCGGCACGGTCATCGTCGCCGGCGAGATTCGCACCCAGGCCTACGTCGACGTACAGGAAATCGCCCGCGGCGTCATCCGCCGCATTGGCTACAACCGCGCCAAGTTCGGTTTTGACTGCGACACCTGCGGCGTTATGAGCCTCATCCACGAGCAGTCGCCCGATATCGCCCAGGGCGTTGACGAGTCCTTCGAGACCCAGACCGGCGCTACCACCGACCCGATCGACCTGATCGGCGCCGGCGACCAGGGCATGATGTTCGGTTATGCCTCCAACGAGACCAAGACCCTCATGCCCATGCCGCACTACCTGGCAAGCCGCCTGGCCGAGCGCCTGGCTGCCGTGCGCCATGACGGAACCCTGCCCTACCTGCGCCCCGACGGCAAGACCCAGGTCACCGTGCGCTACGAGGAAGGCAAGCCCGTGGAGGTCACGACCATCGTCATCTCCACGCAGCACGCCGCCGAGATTGAGGACATGGGCAAGATCAAGGCCGACCTCATCGAACACGTCATCACCCCGGTCATGGCCGCCGAGAACATGCCGTGGGACAACGCGGACATCTACGTGAACCCCACCGGTCGCTTTGTCGTGGGCGGCCCCATGGGCGACACGGGCCTCACCGGCCGCAAGATCATCGTCGACACCTACGGCGGCTACGGCCGTCACGGCGGCGGCGCCTTTAGCGGCAAGGACTGCACCAAGGTTGACCGCTCCGCCGCGTATGCCGCGCGCTGGGTCGCCAAGAACGTGGTCGCCGCCGGCCTGGCCGACCGCTGCGAAGTCGAGCTTGCCTACGCTATCGGCGTGTCCAAGCCGTTGTCGATCATGGTCGACACCTTCGGTACCGCGCATGTTGCCGAGGACAAGATCGTTGAGGCAGTAGAGAAGACCTTCGATCTGCGCCCGGGCGCAATCATCCGCGACCTAGACCTGCGTCGCCCCATCTACGAAAAGACGGCAGCCTACGGTCACTTCGGCCGAGAAGACGCCGACTTCACCTGGGAGAATACCGACCGAGTCGAAGAACTCAAAGCAGCCTGTGGCCTGTAGGCTTACGAGAAAAGCCACAGCCAAATAGAAACACGCCAAAAAGAGGTACCGGAACAACCGGTACCTCTTTTTTATTAACCGGTGGCGAAGATGAGTCGACATGGGACGCAGAATAGGTTCCCAGCTGATGAATTTTGCAGCAAGCGTGCCCCTACCATGTATCCTAAGTTCCGAGGGCTTTGGTATTTGGTCGATCGCGAGTTCCGCACGAGCCGGAGGCCACTTAATGTGGCCTCCGTGCGAGTCAGGACTGTAGAGCAGGCGACCAAATACCAAAGCCCTCGGAACGACGGGATAGAACAGGAGCACCCATGGCAGGCAAGCCGCAAACACTAGCTACGACCTCGGCATTCGAAATCTTGGGGCCCGTCATGGTCGGCCCCAGCTCATCGCACACCGCCGGCGCCCTGCGGTGCGCCCAAGTTGCCGCCAGCCTGCTGGAAGGCCGCATCACCAAAGTCACCTTTGAGCTGTGGAACTCCTTCGCCCACACCTACCGCGGCCACGGTACCGACCGTGCGCTCGTCGCGGGCATCCTGGGCCTCGACACCGACGACGAGAACATCAAGCAGGCCTTTGACCTCGCAAGCGAGCAGGGCCTCGAATATCACTTTGACATCAAGGGCGACGACGCCTCCATCCACCCCAACACCGTCGACATTGACATGGTCGACGACACGGGTGCGACGGCACAGGTCCGCGGTGAGAGCCTGGGCGGCGGCAAGATGCGCATCAGCCGCATTAACGGCGTCGGCGTTGACATCTCGGGCATGTACTCAACGCTCTTCGTGGCGCACAAGGACGTCCCCGGCGTGCTCGCCGCGCTCACCAACCTGCTCGCCTACGCACACGTGAACATCGCCTTCTGCCGCACCTACCGCACCGAAGTGGGCGGCCAGGCCTACTCCGTCTTTGAGACCGACGGCGCGCCCGACGACACTGTTGTCCCGATGCTGCGTAAGCTCGACAATGTCGATTACGCGACCTTTATCGAGCTCCCCGGTTCTGCTTCGTCGCTCTCCCCCGGCGTCTCGGCCAAGGAAATCTTCGACGACGGCGAGCAGCTGCTCGATGCGTGCGAGGAACTGGGGCTCAGCATCGGCGCCGTCATGGCCGTTCGCGAGGCGCGCCTGACCGGCGAGGCCCACGCCGTCGCCGCCATGCGCCGCGTGCTCGACGTCATGCGCGAGGAGACCACGGCCCCTATCGTCAATCCGCAGCGCTCGCTCGGCGGGCTTATCGGCGGCGAGGCCAAGCTTGTCGATGCCACCGGCCGCAACGACCTGAGCTCCAATTTAATGGGCGCCGTCCAGACTGACGCCGTGGCCCGCGCCATGGCCGTGCTCGAGCGCTCGGCCACGATGGGCGTAATCGTCGCAGCTCCGACGGCAGGATCCGCGGGCGTCGTCCCCGGCTGTGTGCTGGCACTCGCCGACGACCTGCAGCTCGACGACGAGCAGGTGATGGACGCGCTCTACTGCGCAGCAGCCATCGGCCTCAACCTCACCACGAGCGCCTGCGTCGCCGGCGCCGAGGGCGGCTGCCAGGCCGAGGTGGGAAGCGCCGCCGCCATGGCTGCCGCCGCGCTGGTGCAGATGCTCGGCGGCACACCCGAGCAGGCGCTCGACGCCAGTTCCATCGCGCTAAGTAATCTGCTGGGCCTCGTTTGTGACCCCGTCGGTGGCCTCGTGGAGGTGCCCTGCCAAAACCGCAACGCCATCGGCGTGGCAGCCGCCTTTAGCTCCGCACAACTCGCCCTCGCCGGCATTAAGAGCCTGGTGCCGTTTGACCAGATGGCACACGTCATGCTCTCGGTTGGCCACGCCCTGCCGGCCACGCTGCGCGAGACGGCAAAGGGCGGCATCGCACAGGCTCCGGCCGCACTTTCGGCCTGTGCAAAATGCGGTGTGTGCGGATAGCGACAAAGAACGACTCGAAGGTGGGACAAATGTCCCACCTCTTTTGAATGCCACCGTTTCCATACCACAATCAACTAGGTAATCGCTATAATGCAAGCCCAGTAAAAACACGATGAGCCGCAAGGCGAAATTCGAAGGATATGCACACGATGTCGCAAAACGATCGAACTCAACTGATTCCCGATCCGCAGCAGCCAAGCAGGCACACCGGCGGCGTTCAGTCGCCGCGTCCTATCGCGCCGAGCCACGGTCAGCAGCGTGGTGCGGCAAACGCTTCGCAACGCCCGAACCAGCAGCGCCAGCAACGTCAGCAGCGCCAGGCAAACGGCAATACGCCCAAGCAGCCCCCCAAGCACGGTCGAGGCGATCGCGGCCCCGCGCGCAAACCCACCGGGAACAATAAGTCGGGCAAAAAGACGACGCTCTTTGTCCTCCTGGGTCTTATCGTCATTGTCTATATCGTAGGCGTCGTAGCGTTTTCGCAGGTAGCCTACCCCAACACCACCATCGCCGGCGTCGACGTCTCGTTCTCAAACGCTTCGTCTGCCGCCACCAAGGTCAACTCGGCGTGGAAGCACTATAAGCTCACCGTGGCGGGCGATGACTTTAGCTGGACCTATCAGCCCGAGTCCGATGAGCCCATCGTCGACGGCGAAGCGGCCGCAATAGAGATCATCAACCACAACGAAGCCTTTGTATGGCCGGTCCGCCTTATGGAATCCTTAAGTGGCAAGACCAAAACAACCGCTACCTCCAACGAAGTCGATCTTGATCAAGACGTCGACCTGTCCATGCTCTCCGACACTTTTGACCAAAAGAAGTTTGAGGAGGATCTGGGCGCCGCCATCGACGAGTTTAACGAGGGGCGTTCGGGCACGTTCGAGGCCAATAGCTCCTATGACGAGCAGGCCGGCAAGTTTACCGTCGAGAAGGCGCGCTCCAACGAAAAACTCGACCGCGAGCATGTCATTAAGTATGCCGAGCTCGAGCTTGCCTCGCTGTCCGAGACCGTAGACCTTTCCAAGCTCGGCAACGATGCCTATGAGCCGCTCAATGGAACGCTGACCGATGATCAGATTCAGGCCGCATGCGATGCCGCCAACAACTTCCTGGGCGTCAACGTGACCCTCAAGCTCAACGGCGAGGATGCCGGCAAGGTTGATGGCAGCTCTGTGTTGCAGTGGATCAGCTTTGCCGATCCGGCCAACCCCACGCTCGATACGTCGCAGATCAGCAGCTGGGCAGCCGAGCTCGCCAACGGCTTTAACACCGTGGGCTCCACTCGCTGGTGGACGCGCGCCGATGGCAAGCAATGCGCCGTCGAAGGCGGCGACTTTGGTTGGTCCATCGACAGCACCTCGCTCGCCAAGCAGGTCGAGGACGCCATTAACAACAAGCAGACCGGCGAAATCGAGATCAAGTACTCCCAGAAGGCCGACACCTTTACTGCAAAGGGAGAGCCCGACTGGAAGGCATACGTCGATGTCGATCTGTCCGAGCAGCACGCGCGCTACTACGACGAGGGCGGCAATATCGTGTGGGAGGCCAACTTTATCTCCGGCAAGCCGGGAGAGGACGCCACCCCCGAGGGCGTATGGCAGATCAACAGCAACAATGGCGCCAGCAAGCTCATCGGTGCCAAGGACCCCGAGACCGGCAAGCCAAAATACGAGAGCCCGGTCAGCTATTGGATGCCGTTTGAGGGAAACATGGTCGGTTTCCACGATGCAACGTGGCAAAACGACAAGAGTTTCGACGATCCCAACTCCTACAAGTGGTGCGGCAGCCACGGATGCATCAACCTTCGCCTGGCCGACGCCAAGGCGCTGCACGATTGCATCAAAGTCGGCCTGTGCGTGGTTGTCCACTCGTAGTGCAACGCGCGCAATCATACAACATGCAACTGCTGCGACCAATCTAACAATTCCGAAAGATACCGTCCTATGCGCCTGCCCCAACCGGCGGGCGCATATACTTATCAAGGTTCTTTCTATAAAGGAGACGCTATGCCGAATGTCCCCAACATCACCACGGGCCCGGATGATACCGAGCACACGCCCGAAGGTGCCACCGAAACGCTTCCTCTGATCACAGACGTACATGCCGACAAGGAGAGCGGACGCACGAACGATGCGGCCGAGATAACCGATGAAGAGGCATATGCCAAGCTCAGGGCAAAACGTGCCGAACGTCGACGCAAAAAGCTGATTCGACGCGGTATTGCCGCCGGCGTCGTGGGTGCCATCGCACTCATTGCCATTGTCGCAACCCTGGTTATCAATTCGCAGCCACAGGGCGATAGCGGGCCTGCGACCGACATGGTGACCGAGGGCACGTTTAGCACAACGGTCGAAGCGAAAGGCCAGCTCAAACCCATTTCGTCCTCAGTGGTCTCCCCTTCTGTCGACGGCACGGTCGATTCGATCAACGTGCAGGCAGGCCAATCCGTAAACGAGGGCGACGTGCTTATGACCATTAAAAACGACGAGCTCGATCGCAACGTTGCCGAGGCGCAGCGTGCAGTTGCAGCCGCTCAAGAAGACCTCGCCAACGCGCAGAAAGCCGCAGCTGCCGCGCAGGCCAACCCAACGACGGACGTCGACGGAGCTTCCGCAGCGGCTGGCATCTCCGCCGCATCAGCGGACACGAACGCCGTATCGGCCGCGCAGCGCAGCCTCACATCGGCCCAGGCAAACCTCGATCAGGCGAACGCCAAGGCCGCCAGCCGTACGGTCACGGCCCCGAGCTCGGGCAGCATCGTTGAGCTCAACGCCAAGGTGGGCGCCACGGTAACAGGCGGCATGATCATGGGCGAAAGCGATACGAGCGGCGGCAAGCAGTGCATGCAGATCGCCGACCTGTCCAAGATGAAGGTGACGGTTCAGGTGGGCGAAAAGGATATCGCCAAAATTGCCGTGGGCCAAAGCGCCAACGTGACCTATCCCGCGTTTCCCGACATCGTGAGCCAGGGCACCGTCACGGCTATCGCCTCGGTGGCAAACTCCGACTCCTCCTCCGGGAGCGGCGGCAGTGTGACCTTTAACGTCGACATCCTCATCGAAGCACCTGACAGTCGCCTTAAGCCGGGTATGACTGCCGAGGTCTCGGTAGTGACCGAGAAGCTCGACGACGTGGTTATGGTGCCGACCATGGCGCTGATGACCGAAGACGGCGAGCACTATTACGTCAATCTGGCCACCGATTCGGAAGGCAAGAAGACGCGCCGCGTGAAGGTGACCGTCGTGACGCAAAACGACAACGAGGCTGTAGTCGGTAAGACGCAGGTCAAGCGCGACGACCAGGGCAACGAGATCAACCCAGACGTCCCGGTTACCAAGTTACGCGACGGCGACACCATCGTGACGGATACCGGCACAGGCATGACGGCAGACGGCGGCGACAACATGCCTGCCGACGAGGGCAAGTAATGCGTCCCGTCATCGACATCCGCAACGTGCACCGCATCTTTGAGAGCGAGGCCGGTTGCGCCCACATCCTGCATAACGTGAGCCTGGCAGTAGACCCCGGTGAGTTCGTTGCCATCACCGGCCCCTCGGGCTCGGGCAAGTCGACGCTCATGAACATCCTGGGCTGCCTGGACAAACCGACGGCGGGCGATTACTTCCTGCAAGGGCTCAACGTCGCCGAGCTCGACGATGACGAGCTCACCGAGGTGCGAGCGCTGAGCATCGGCTTTGTCTTTCAGAGCTTCAACCTGCTGCCGCGCCTGACGGTGCTCGAAAACGTCATGCTGCCGCTGTCCTACACCAATGTGCCGCGCAGCCAGCGCGAGATGCGCGCCGTACACGCGCTGCAGGCCGTCACGCTGCCCGTCGACCACTGGGACCACCGCATATCCGAGCTCTCGGGCGGCCAGATGCAGCGCGTCGCCATCGCGCGCGCCCTTGTCAACGATCCACCCATCATTTTGGCCGACGAGCCGACGGGCAACCTGGACTCCGCCACGGGAGCGCTCGTCATGGAAACCTTCCACAAGCTCCAGGAGCGCGGCAAAACCATCGTGCTTATCACACACGACCCCGGCATCGCCGCCGAGGCCGACCGTGCCGTGACCATCCGCGACGGTCGCATTCACGACGGCGCGTATATTCCGCATGCACCGCGGACCCTACGCAGCGCCGTAGATAGCCTGCCCATGATTTCCGCCTCCGCCAACCCGCCGAAAGGAGTGATGGCATGAGCGCCCGCGATCTTATCCAGGAAGCCCTTCACTCGCTCGAGGCCAACAAGGGGCGCAGCCTGCTCACCATCCTGGGCATTGTCATCGGCATCGCCTCGGTCATTGCCATGACTTCGCTCATCGGCGGCATCCAAAACAGCTTGGTCAACAGCCTGGGCCTCAACGCAGCTCGCATGGTTCAGATCTATTCGTCCCAAGAACTCTCTGATTCTGACGTCCAGAAGCTTAAAAAACTGGTGCCGCAGATAGAACAGATCGGCATTGTCAAAAGCGCGTATACCGAGTACAAGACCGGCGATAAAAGCTATACCGTCATGGCACAGGGTGTCGATAGCGACATGCTCGACGCCGTGGGTGCCAGTAAGCTCGTTGCGGGGCGCACCTACACCGATGTCGAGTCAAAGGCAGGCTCGCGCGTGGCGCTCATCAGCCGCGGCGGCGCCGATCAGCTTTACGGCAACGAACAGGATGCGCTGGGAAAAACCATCAAAGTGTCCAACGGTGAGGTGCAGATTGTAGGCGTGATTGATGGCGGCAGCGACTCCATGGGCTCGCTCACTTTGTATATGCCACGCGAAACCATCTCCGGCCTATTTGGCGACGAGAATCCTTCATTCCCCAGCGTGACGGCACTTGCCGCCGAGGGCACGGACATGGATGAGCTCTGCAAGACCATCGAGTCCAAGGTGCGCGCGATGAAGGGCATCGCGGAGGATGATGAGTACGACAGTGTATCGGCGACCTCCATGAAAAGCGCTATCGACTCCCTCAATTCCTTTATGGGCGCCTTCTCGCTCATCATGGGTGCTGTCGCCAGTATCTCGCTGCTTGTCGGCGGTATCGGTATTATGAATATGATGCTCACCAACGTGACTGAGCGCATCCGCGAGATCGGCATCCGTCGCGCTCTGGGCGCCAGTCGTCGCGATATCACCGCGCAGTTTTTGGCCGAGTCCTCGGCGCTGTGCGTCACCGGTGGCCTGCTGGGTGTCCTGATAGGCTATCTGCTGGCCTGGGGCCTCGCGACGTTTGCCTCCGGATCCGGGATTCTTGGCGAGCTCGGTGCCAGCGGGCAAATCACCCCGAGTTTTTCAATCGCCACGGTGCTGCTGGCCTTCGCCGTCTCCGTCGGCATCGGCGTAATCTTTGGCTTCTACCCCGCTCGACGCGCGGCAAAGCTCGACCCGGTGGAGTGCCTACGCTACCAGTAAGCCACCACCGACAAGTTGCGGTGATTTAGGGACTGAATATGCTATCTAGCAGCAAAAACAGACACTATTTCACCGCAACTTATTGAAGGGCTGTTTGCGCCAGTTCCGGGCGTCCTCGAGCTATTGGTGGATGACGGGCTTGTACGGGTCGAGCTTGCTCGAGGCGATCCTCCTCGCAGGCGCGGCGAGCGCCTAGCGCGCGAACTCCCGTAAGAGCGCATCTTCCACTTCCCGAAGCGAAAGGGCCCCGCCTCCCTCGGCGGGACGGGTGACCACGATACAGCGCGCTCCCACGGCGCGCGCTGCGGCGAGCTTCTCAGCCGTGCCGCCTACGGTTCCCGAGTCCTTGGTCACAAGCCACTGGGCGCCCACCTGCCGAAGCATCGCCTCGTTGAGCTCGCGGGTGAAGGGCCCCTGCATGCCGATGACGTGCGACGGCGAAAACCCCGCGTCGATGCACTTCGTTATAGCACCGGGCAGCGGGAGCACACGCACGAAGAAGCGCTCCGCGAAATCGGCGACGCGCGTGTAGGGAGCAAGCTCCTTGCTCCCCGTCGTGAGAAGAACGCGACCCGGGTTCTCGGAGAGAAAGCGCGCCGCGCAGGCGATCGACGCGACCGGCACGACGCCTTTGGGCAGCGCCTCGACCGGGCGCGCAAGGCGCAGGCATCGTGCACCCACGGCGAGCGAAGCGGCCCGGATGTTGTCGCTTGCGAGCGTAGCGAAGGGGTGCGTGGCGTCAACGACGATACGCGCGCCGGAAAGCTCGCGCTCCATGTCGGCATCGTCGAGCCTGCCCGCATGCACCTCGATGCCCGGAAGCTCACCCAAAAGCTCGCCTCCGTACTCGGTTGCCGCGTAGGCACGGGCGGGGATGCCCGCCCCGCTCGCCCATTCACACAGAAGGCGGCCCTCGGTGGTGCCGGCGAAGATGCGCAGCGCCGGCGCGGATGCGGGCGCCGTCACTTCGGGCCGCCTGGGCGCGTGATCTGGTAGAGCAGCGCATTCATAATGGCAGCCGCCACGGTCGAGCCGCCCTTGCGACCCCTCGCGACGATGGCCGGCACGCGTCGTGCGAGTAGCTCCTCTTTCGCCTCGACCACGTTCACAAACCCGACCGGCACCCCAACGACGAGCGCGGGCGCGATCTTCCCCACGTCCATGAGCTCGGCGAGGCGCAGAAGTGCTGTGGGAGCGTTGCCGACGGCCACGATGAGCGGACCCTCGATGCGGCAAGCTTTGTCCATGCTCGCAACGGCGCGAGTCGTGCCCGCGGCGCGCGCAGCCGCGGCGACATCAGGGTCGGCCATGTAGCACACGGCCTTGCAGCCGAGCTTCGCGAGCGCGGGCTTGCTTATGCCTGCGAGCGCCATGTTCGTGTCGGTGAGCACCGTGGCCCCTGCACGCAGTGCGTCGAGCGCACAGTGCGCGGCGTCATGGGTGAACACGAGGGAATCGGCGTACGAGAAGTCGGCAGTGGTGTGGATGACGCGTTTCACGACGGGCCCTTCGAGCGGCGGGAACGTGCGGCCGCCGAGCTCTTCGGTGATGATCTCGAAGCTGCGCCGCTCGATGTCGCCGGGCGCCATCTCCTTGGAATCCATCTAGTACTCCACTCCTTCCCTTGCACATATCCCCTGAGAGTAGGGGTGTTTCTCGCACCGCATCTCGGTTATGTAGTCGGCCTTCTCCAAGATCTTGCGGGAAGGCGCGCGCCCGGTGAGCGCTACTTCGACGCCGCGCGCGGACATATTGAGTGCGCGGTCCACGAGCGCCTCGTCGACAAGCCCCTTCGAAAGCGCGTCGAGCGCCTCGTCGAGCACGAGCAGCCCCTCCCGAGCGCCCTCGAGCTCGGCGAGCGCGGAAGCGAGGTTCCCATCGTGCAGCTCGCACGTCGCGGCAAGTTCTTCCGACGTCATCGACCAGGTAAACTTGTCCGACACCTTCCCCGCGAACAAGGGCACGCCGAAATGCTCGGCGAGCAGGCGCGCCTCCCCGCTTTCGCCGTCTTTCAGGAACTGCACGACGACGACGCGGCGGCCTGCGGCGAGCATGCGAAGGGCGAGGCCCATCGCCGCCGTGGTCTTGCCTTTGCCGTCGCCATGATACACGTGGATCATACGCCCTCCTCGATAATGCGGTAGACATACTCCATGTCGAGCGCCCCGCGCACGACGTCGGCCAGGCGGTCGAACTCGCGCGCACGGTGATCGGCTGCGGACGCTGCGCCCGCAGCACCCACGACGCTCTCGGGCAGGCCGCGCATGCGCGCGAGCGAGCGCGCGAGAGCGAGCGCCACCCCCGGTTCGTCGAACAGGCCGTGGAGATAGGTTCCGAACACGTTTCCGCAGGCCGCGCCTTCTGGTTTGCCGCCAATCGTGCCCGCAGGGGCGCAGGAGACGGTCGTTTCGCCGTCGTGAATCTCGTACCCGCGCGCCGTCATGCCGTTCCACACCGAGAACGCGCCTTGGGCGCCCGTGATGCGCAGCTCCGACTGGGCGAGGCACTTTTCCTCCTTGAACACCGTACTTGCAGGGATGAGCCCGAGCCCGCGCGCGGTACCAGCGCCTTCCCTGCCGTGCGGGTCGGAAAGCTCGTCTCCCAAAAGCTGGTAGCCTCCGCATATGCCAAGCACCGGCGTGCCCGCGCCCGAAAGCGCGCGTACACAGGCTCCGATGCCGCTAGCCGCAAGCCAGCGCGCGTCGTCGAGCGTGGTCTTCGAGCCGGGAAGCACCACCAGGTCGGGTCGGCCCAGATCGGTCGTCGAGGAAACGTAGCGCACGCCCATGCCGGGCACGCGCGAAAGCGGGTCGAAGTCGGTGAAGTTCGACAGATGCGGAAGGCGCACGACGGCGACGTCGATGACGCCGCGCGCCTCGCGGGCAGATAGGCGCGGCGCGAGCGAGTCCTCGTCGTCAAGGTCGAGCGTAAGATACGGCACGACCCCCACGACGGGAACTCCGCACATCTTCTCGAGCGGGGCCAAACCCGGGCGCAGG
This sequence comes from Collinsella sp. AF29-7AC, assembly GCF_003475665.1. Classification (NCBI taxonomy): domain Bacteria; kingdom Bacillati; phylum Actinomycetota; class Coriobacteriia; order Coriobacteriales; family Coriobacteriaceae; genus Collinsella; species Collinsella sp. AF29-7AC. The sequence goes on along the minus strand of NZ_QRQX01000005.1, from coordinate 60,935 downwards.
ATTTCCACATCGCCGCGGAACTTGTTCACCACAAGCCCCCGCAAAAGCGCGCGGTCCTCGGGCGCAAGGAGCGCGACCGTGCCGTAGAGCTGGGCAAATACCCCGCCCGGGTCGATGTCGCCCGCAAGCAGCACGGGGGAGGACACGGCGCGCGCGAGCCCCATGTTGACGATGTCATTTTCGGCAAGGTTGATTTCGGCGGGGCTGCCGGCGCCCTCGATGACGATGACGTCGTTTTCCTCCGCGAGCGAATCGAACGCCTCCAAAATCTGCGGCATGAGCGCCTTCTTTCGCGCGAAGTAGTCCCTCGCAGCGAAGGCTCCCTGCGCCTTGCCGGCCACGATGAGCTGGCTTCGGTGGCCGCTTTCGGGCTTGAGCAGGATGGGGTTCATGCGCACGTCGGGCGCGATGCCGCACGCCTCGGCCTGCATGATCTGGGCGCGCCCCATCTCGAGCCCGTCGGCCGTGACGCCGCTGTTGAGTGCCATGTTCTGGCTCTTGAAGGGAGTCACGCGCAGGCCGTCCTGCGAAAGCACGCGGCACAGCCCCGCCGCGAGCAGGCTCTTCCCCGCGTTCGACATGGTGCCCTGGATCATGATGGGCTTGGCCCTACCCACGGGTATCGACCTCCTTCGCCAAGCCTCGGCCATCCGCGCCCGCCATAGCGCCGCTGAAAGAAGCGCCGCCCCGTTCGTCGGGTTCGCCTTCGCCCGATGCGTCTTCCGCCCGAAGCGCACGGCCGAACGCCATCGCAAGCCGGGCGTTCTCCTTGCGCGTACGCACCGCGACGCGGCACCAGAAACGGGACAGTACCGAAAACGAGTCGCACGTGCGGACCAAAACCCCCTGATCATACAGGCGCTCGGGGATGTCTTTCGCCGGCGTGCGGACTAAAAGGAAGTTCGCATCCGACGGCACGACGGAAAGCCCGAGCGAGGAGAGCTCGTGGGAAAGCCACGCTCGCTCGCCCTCCAATACATCGCGCGTGCGCGAGACGTATTCGACGTCTTCCAGGGCGGCGATACCCGCGGCCTCGGCGACCGAAGAGACGGGCCACGCCTGCCCCGCCCGGCGAATCCCCTCGATGAGTTGGGCGTTTCCGCTGATCAGATATCCCAACCGCAACCCCGCCATTCCGTAGAGCTTGGTGAACGCGGAGAGCACGGCCACATGGCGCGAACACGCGGCGCGTGCGGCCACGCTCCTTTCGCGGGCGTCGGGCGCAAATCCGAGGAAGCACTCGTCCACGACGAGCAGCGCGCCCACCTGCTCGCAGCGGCAAGCCGCGGCCTCGATCACGCTGGGGTCGACGAGGCGCCCCGTCGGGTTGTTCGGATTGCAGAGGTACGCCACGTCTCCCGGCCCCTCGATCGCGCGGGCGAAGGAGGCGGGCACGTCGAAGTCGTCCGCTTCGGAGAGCGGGAACTCCTGCACGCATGCGCCGTAGTACGATGCCGCCTCCGCATATTCAGAGAACGTCGGCGCGCACACGACGATGCGTTTCGGGCGCACCGCCGCGGCGAGCCGCCAGATGATGTCGGACGCGCCCGCGCCGCAGACGATAGTATCTTCGGGAATGCCCTGGTCGCGCGCTAGCGCGCGAACGAGGGCGCGGCTTTCCCTATCGGGGTAGGCGTCGATTCGAGAAAGCGCCTTGCAAGCTGCGGCGACGGCGCGCGGCGAGGGGCCTGCCGGATTCACGTTCACCGAGAAGTCAATGAGGTCGGAGGCACCCCCTTCGCAAGCGATGCCGAGCGATTGCGCGCTGCCCCCATGCGTGCGGGCGCGCAGGATTCCCCCGGCAGCCCGGGGCGCGGCGTGGTCTTTCCTCATGCCATCGCCCCCACGGCGAGCACGACCGCCGCGCGCGCGGCGCCGAAGACGACGAGCGCGCATACGGACGCGGCGAGCATGAGCCTTGTCGCCCGGGCGATGTCGCCCCACTCGATTTCGCGGGACGCGTCGCCTATCGTCGGTTTCTCAACGAGCTTGCCGAAATACACCGCGGGTCCTGCCAGGCGCAGTCCGAGCGCACCCGCGCACGCCGACTCGGTCTGCGCCGCGTTCGGGCTCGCATGGCGACGCCTGTCGCGGCGCCAGATGCGCGCCGCCCCGCGCGCGTCGAGCCCGACGATCGGGCACACGGCGATCATGAACAGGGCCGATAACCGCGAGGGAATCCAGTTCACCGCATCGTCGAGGCGCGCCGAGGCGCAGCCGAAGTCGATGTAGCGCTCGTTTTTGTAGCCCACCATGCTGTCGAGCGTGTTCACCGCCTTGTACGCCATGCCCAAAGGCGCACCCCCGATCATAAGGTAGAAAAGCGGCGCGATGACACCGTCGCTCGCGTTCTCCGCCACCGTTTCCACGGCGGCGCGCGCGACGCCCTGCTCGTCGAGAACAGACGTGTCACGTCCCACGATGAGCCCGACGGCTTCGCGCGCCGCGACAAGTCCGCCCTTCGAGAACGCGCGGGCAACGGCCAGGCTCTGGCGGCGCAGCTCGCATGCCGCGAGAATCTGATAGCTCGCCCATGCCTCGGCCACGAAGCGCAAGCCGGAGTGAACCATGCCGCAAAGATGCAGGATTCCCCAGGTCAAAAGCCCACACGCAAGCGGAAGCGCCACGGCGAGCACAAGCCCTGCGGCGCGCGTGCCCGCGGACGTTTGCGGGAATGCGCCCCGCAGGCGGCCTTCGGCCCACGCGATCGCGCGCCCCATGGCGACGACGGGATGGGGAAGCCAGCGCGGGTCGCCGAAGGCAAGGTCGGCCGCGAACCCGGCGGCGACGGCAAGAATCGTCATCACCGGGCATCGCCCCCCGAAGCGGGGCGAACGTCGCGAAGGCAGCGCCCATCCCAAGTGGCGGCCCATGCGCCGCCCGGCTCGGTATGCACGTCGAAGTATCCCATTTTCGGGACAGCTAGCTCGGAGAGCAGCGCTTTCACGGTACCCGCGTGAACGACGAAGACGGCGCGCCCACTCCCCTGGGCGCGCTCCGATTCGCACGCCTCCCGAAACGCCGCGATGACGCGGCGGGTGAAATCGCTCTTGCCCTCGCCATGCGGGCAGCGCGTCTCGCACCAGGAGTCTACCCAGGCGCGATAGCGCGCATCCTCTTTAAGCTCGGCGGCGCTTCGCCCCTCGAAGTCGCCGAAATCCATCTCGCGCAGACCGGGGCACGCCATAAGCTCCGCGTTCGGGAAGAGGATGCGCGCCGTCTGGTCGGTGCGGGCCATGCCGCTCGTGATAACACGGAACACGTCACGATCGCACGCGAGGTCGCGCAAAGCGCGCTCGCCCGCACTCGACAGGGGCTCGTCGGTGCCCGCCCCGCTGTAGCGATGGTCTTCCGTGCCCGCCGTGGCACCATGGCGCACGAAGACGACTTCCAAAAGCGCACCCGCGCCCTGCGTCCCTCGAGGTGCATCGGCAAGGTTTCCTTTGATGACCTGGGGAATCCCGCACGTCATGCGCACGACGACGTCGGCGCGCGCAGCGAGCGCGCATCCCAGGCGCCCCGCGCGCTCGCGCCATTGGGCGTCTTCCGCACTCATGGGGACGACCCCCGAGCCGACCAAGGGCAGAATCACTGCGTCGAAGCCGATCAGCCGCTCGAGCGCCCGGTCAGCGTCGAGCGCGCGTACGAGTTCCTCAGCACGGTATGCGACGCGGCCGGCAAAAGCCGCGGGCACGCCGCCCTCCGCAAGCTGCGCCGCGTCGACGAAATCGTCCGCCGCGAACCCGAGTTTTTCGCGCACGAAGGTCCTCTTCCCCGAATGCGCGCCACCTACCACGAGCATCATAGGAGCATGCCCCCCACCACCAGCATGGCAAGCATCGCGAGCTCGGCCCATTGCAGAAACCATCCGGCCAAATCCCCCGTCACCCCGCCGAAGCGGGACAGGGCAACATGGCGGTACCACGCGAGCACCAAAAGCCCCGCCACCGCCATAAAGGCGCCGACGGCCTGAGCGCACGCGACCATCCCTGCAGCCGAAGCCGCAGCGAAAGCGCAAAGCGGCACGACGATCGCCGCGCGCTTCTTCGCAGGCGAGAGCCCCGCGGCCATGCCGTCCGCCCGCGCGGCAGGCCAGCATTCAACGGCGAGTCCCGAAAGCGCGCGGGAGAACACGAGCGAGCACAGAAGCGCGAGGAACGCCCCCGCCGTAAGCGGCAGCGCGGTGAACAGGGAAAACTGCAGAATAAGGTACACAACAACACCGATGACCCCGAAGGCGCCCGCCCGCGGATCGTGCATGATCTCGAGCTTTCGCTCGCGCGGGGCCCAACTTGCAAGCGCATCGGAGGTGTCGCAGAGCCCGTCTAGGTGGATGCCTCCCGTCACCGCCACAGGCAGCGCCGCGAGCACGGCCGCGACGATGGTCGCGGGCACGCCGAGCAGGTTCGCCACGTGCCCCCACGCCGTCATGAGGAAGCCTTCCGCAAGGCCCACCAGGGGAAACGCGGCAAGTGCATGGGTTGACCCGAAATCGGTCCAGACCGATTTCGGGACGGGGATGCGCGAGAACGTTCCGAACGCCGCGCCGATTGCCTCTGCTATCTTCACCTTGTAGGTCCTTCGCCTTTCATCCACACGGGAATCCCGCATACCACTTCGACTGCATGGTCGGCCAGCGCCGCCACGCCCGCGTTCACGCGCGCGAGCGCGCGCCTCCATGCCTCGGTCCCTTCATCGTAGCGCATCCCATCGGCGAACACGTCGACGGTGACCACCACCGTATACGCAGCGGCCTGAGCGAGCCGTTCGATGCCTCCGAGTACCTCGCGCGCCGCAGCGTCGGGGTCACGCGGGGACAAGCCGCCTTCCGCGAAAAGCTCGTTCGCAACCAGGTTGCCCACGTCCTCCAAAAGAAGCGTGCAGCCGCGCGGAAGCCCGGACACTGCGGCGCCCACGTCACGCGTTCGCTCGAGGGTGGAAAACCCCTTGCCCTCGCGCAGCGCCCGATGGCGCGCGATGCGGCGGGCGCCATCTTCCCCGAAGGGCTCCATCGTTGCCAGGTACACGCGAGGGCCGTCGTGCCCGAGGCACAGGGACTCGGCGTAGGCGCTCTTGCCGCTCGCGGCGGCGCCGATGACGAGCGTCACCGTCATTTCCCGGCCTCGAAATGCTCGTAAGCAGCCATGCCAGTCGCCGTGAACGTCTTCCCATCCCGGTACACGCGCAGCGCCGAATCCAGAAGGGGGAGATACGCCATGGCGCCCGCGCCCTCGCCCAAGTGCATGCCTGCGTCGAGGGGCGCCTTTATGCCGAGCTCGCGAAGGAGCTCCCGGCTTGCGGGTTCGCTTGATGCGTGGGTGCCCACGAGGTAGCCCAAGGCGTTGGGGCACAGGCGCGCCGCGCACAGGGCCGCCGTGCAGGATATGACCCCGTCGAGGAGCGCCGGCGCCTTCGAGACCGCGGCCCCCAGGTAGAAGCCGCACATCGCAGCGATGTCGAAGCCGCCCACCTTCGAGAGCACGTCGATCGGGTCGGCGGGATCGGGCGAGTTCGCGTCGATAGCGCGGTCGACCACGTCGCGCTTGCGCGCGAGCGAGGCGTCCGAGAGCCCCGCGCCGCGCCCGACAAGGCTCCGCGCGTCCGCCCGGATGAGCACTGCGGCCACCGCCGCCGAGGTGGTCGTGTTGCCGATGCCCATCTCGCCCGCGGCGAGAAGGCGCACGCCGGCGCGGGCAAGCCCGCACGCGACGGCGATTCCGACCTCGATCGCGCGCACGGCCCCATCGCGAGACATAGCGGAGCCGTGAGCGATGTTGCCGCTCCCCCGCCGCACGTTCGCGCGCACCATGCGCGCGTCTTCTATGCCCCGGGCCATACCCACGTCGACGGGCACGACCTCGGCACCCGCGAACGCCGCCATGCGGCAGGCGCTCGCGGCCCCCTCGCACATGTTGCGCGCGACGGCTCGCGTCACATCTTGCCCGCTTTGCGACACGCCTTCGGCAACGACCCCGTTGTCGGAGAAGAATACCGCGAGCGCACGGGGAAACTCGGCCACCTCGGCGCTCCCCTGAGCTGCGGCGATACACGCGACGGCGTCTTCAAAGTCGCCCAATCCCCCCAAGGGGTGCGCGATGGAGTCCCACGCGGCGTACGCGGCGGCACGGGCGCACTCGTCTGCGGGCGCGATCCGGGAAAGCGCGGCTTCGAGCACGGCGCCCGGCGCCGACGAGAACGCGCGCTCGACTTCCTCGCGGATGCAGGCAAGCGCGGTTTCGGTTGCTTCAGCCATGCCGCCTCCTCTCTGCGAACGACGCTGCGGCAGACGCGAACGCGCGCGCAACGTCGGGGTTCGCAGGATAGTACACATGCGGGAAGCCCGCCACCAGGGACGGGGTGGTCGTCATGCACGGCCAGCCCTTGTCGCGCCGGGGCTTCTGCGCCCAAAAGTCGCCGCCCGGGCAGGTGGACTGCCAGTAGTGGAACTCGTGCGCGCGGATGCGTGTGCCGCGCGGCCCGTAGAGCCCGTCGCGTTGGGAAGTAAGCTCCACGTACCCGAAATGGGACAGCCTTCCCCCGTTCTCGCTTGCGCCCTCAAGGGCGCCCGCAACAGGCCAGCGCCGCCCCTCGCTATCGGCGATTTCGCGCTGCAGGTACAGAAACCCACCGCATTCGGCGACCGTCGGCATGCCGGATTCCACCGCGCGCCGCACCGCCTCGCGCATCGGCGCGTTCTCGGAGAGCTGCCGCGCATGGAGCTCCGGGTAGCCGCCCCCCAGATAGAGGGCGCTTGTCCCCCGGGGCAACTCGCTATCACACAGGGGGCTGAAAAAGGCCAGCTCGCGACCCAGATCCTCGAGCGCGCGCAGGTTCTCCTCGTAGTAGAACGAGAACGCCTCGTCACGCGCAACGGCGACGATGGGCCGCGCTCCCGCGATCGGCTCCAACCGGTAAGGTTCCTCGCGGATATCGGGTGCCGTCGCCGCCATTTCGAGCAAGCGGTCGACGTCGACGCTCTTTTCCACCAGCTCGGCCATCTTGTCGATGCGCGCGGAGAGCTGCTCGACCTCGTCGGCGGTCACAAGCCCCAGATGCCGGCTTTCGAGCGAGAACGCCTCGTCGGCGGGGATATTCCCCAAAACCGCGACGCCCGTGTGCTTCTCGATCGCAGGCGCCGCGTAGGCGCAGGCAGCGGCGCTCGTCTTGTTCAGCACGACGCCGCGCACGTTCGCACAAGGCAGGAACTCGGCGATGCCGCGGATTACGGCGGCGAGCGATAAAGACGCCCCGCGCCCGTTCACCACTAAAACGACCGGCGTTTCCGTGTCGCGCGCAACCTGGTAGCTGCTCGCGTCGGCCACGCCGGGCGCCATGCCGTCGTAGAAGCCCATAACCCCCTCGAGCACCGCGACATCCGCGCCCGCGGCGCCGCGTGCGAGCAGGGCGCGCAGCGTCGGGGCGTCGGTGAAGAAGCCGTCTAAGTTGCCCGAGCGCGCACCCACGACGCGGCGGTGAAAGAGCGGGTCAATGTAGTCGGGGCCGCATTTGAAAGCCGCGCATGCAAGGCCGCGACGCGCGAGCGCGCGCAGGAGCGCGCACGTGACGACCGTCTTGCCGCTCCCGCTCGAGGGCGCAGCGACCATGAAGCGCGGGATGGACGTGCTCACCGGGCGCCGCCTTCCCCACCTGCGGCGCCGCAGTTAGCAAGCGAGACTACCTCGACGGATGGGTTCCCCTCGACAGAGAGGTCCTCCCCGACAGGCGACTCAGCAAGCGCGCCGACTTCGGCAAGCTCCTCGGCATCCGCGCCCGCACCACGCGCGCTGACGAGGAACACGGGGTTTTGCGCCTTCATAAGATGGTGCGAGCCTACAGCCTCGGCACGGGCGGCCGACACCTGGCACGCCTCGAACCCCTTAAAGCGCGAACCCGAGAGGAGCGCGCACGCCTCGGTGAGCGTCTCAACGGTGACGCATGGCACGCACAGGCGAACCTGCGAGTTCTTCTCGAGCGCCGCCTCCACGATGGAGGGAAGCTCGCCCGCGCTCCCGCCGACGAACACGGCGTCGGGGACAGGCAGTTTCGCGAGCGCTTCGGGGGCGACACCGGGGACCGCATGCACGTTGCCGCACCCGAATGCATCCGCGTTCTCTCGGATGAGCCGCACGCCGGCCGCGTTGCGCTCGACCGCCCATACCGACCCCGCTCGCGCGACGAGCGCCGCCTCGATCGACACGCTCCCCGTGCCGGCGCCGACATCCCACACGGTGTCGGCCGCGGTAAGGCGCAGCTTCGCGAGCGCGACGGCGCGCACCTCCTGCTTGGTCATGGGAACGTCGCCGCGGATGAAGAGCTCGTCGGGAATGCCCGAGGAAGCGTACGGCCAGCGGGAGCTCGCGGCGCGGGATGCGCCCGCAGAGTCCGCCGCGAAAGAAGCCGCCGCGGGCGCAGACGCGCCGGCCGGCGCCTCGGAGGCTGCGCTAGAGCCCGCAGGCGACCCGGCGCAGCCTGCGAACTCGATAAGCATCACGTTCAAGTCGTCGAACGTCTGACCTGCGATTTCACTTGCGGTCGCGCAGGTGATGCGCTCGTCGGGGTACGACAGGCGCTCGGCCACCGTCACGCGCGCGTCCGCGAAGCCCGCCTGCACAAGCTCGCCCGAAAGCCGCGAGGGGTCTTCCCCGCCCGACGTGGCGAGGAAGAGCTCACCTGCGCGCTCGGCCTCGGCCACGATGTCGCACGCCAAGCCGTGAGCGCTCGCGAAGCGCCAATCCTGCCATGGACGCGCGAGGCGCGCGGCGAGATACGACGCTGAGCTTATGCCGGGAATGACGCGCACGTCCACCCGCGCGTCGCCGGAGAGCGCCTCCACCAGGCGGCGCGCGCCGCTGAACAGCCCCACATCGCCCGTCATCACGACCACGGCGCGCTGCCACGACGCCGCATCAATGAGCGCGGCGACGATGTCCGCCGTCTTCACGAGCTCGCATCTCACCACGTCGGGCGGCACGTCGATGCCGACAAGCGCGCGATGAGCGCCGATGACCACGTCGGCGATGTCGATCGCGTCGAGCGCCGCACGCGAGAGCAAGTCGGGGTTTCCGGGCCCCGCCCCGATGATCGTTACCTTTCGCATGGAATCTCCCGATACCCGCGCGGCGTGACCATACGGCCGCCTACGCGCTTCGTGTCCGCGTTGCCGACGAACACGGTGGTGAACATGTCGGCGTCGAACTCCCCCAGCTCGGAGAGCCTGCACATGCCCGACTGCTGCCCCTCGCGCCCGATGTTGCGTACCCAACCGCAGAGCGTGTCGGGGGCCTTCCATTCGAGCATAATCTTAGCCGCGCGCGAGAGCCTGTCGGCGCGCTTTCTGCTGCGCGGGTTGTACAAACAGATGCAGAAGTCGGCGCTCGCAACGGCAGCGAGCCTGCGCTCGATGACCTCCCACGGCGTGAGCAGGTCGGAGAGCGACACGACCGCGAAGTCGTGGGCAAGCGGGGCGCCGAGCACCGCCGACCCGCTCTGAGCCGCGGTGGCCCCGGCGATAACTTCCACGTCTACATCGGGGTAGTCCTCCGCAAGCTCCAGCACGGGGCTCGCCATGCCGTACACGCCCGCGTCACCGCTGCACACGAGCGCCACGGCTTCTCCGCTCTGCGCGCGCGAAAGCGCCAGGCGGCACCGTTCGACCTCGTGCATCATCGGCGTCGCGAGATGCGCCGCGTCGGGCACGGCGGCGAGCGCGAGCTCCACGTATTTCGTGTACCCCACAACGATGTCGGCCGCCTCGAGCGCGCGCCGAGCCGCAATCGTCATGCCGTCGGGGCCGCCCGGGCCGATCCCCACCACGAAGAGCTTTCCCATCACCGCTCCTTAAACGAAAGTTCGATAGTTACCTTGGAAAACGCGACGGTCACGCCGCCGTGAGCGAGCTTCGGGAAGATAAGTTTGCCCCCGCCCGCGAGCGCCGCGCGCTCGCACACATTGTCGACCCCCACCGTCGCACGCACGAAATCAGATGGCGAAACGCTGCCTTCGACCTGCGACAACTCCTCTGCGGAATACGTCGCAAGCGGGATATTGCGCGCGCGGCAGAAGGCGAGCAGACCCTCCTCGTGCGCCTTCACGTCGATCGTCGCCGCCTCGCGCACGGCCGAAGGCGAGATGCCCGCCTGCCCGCACGCGAGAAGAAACGCCTCCCCGATCGCTTCGGCGCACGCACCGCGACGGCACCCTATGCCCGCAACGATGCAGGGCACGACAAGGCGAAGCGACTCGGGCGCAGGCGCCTGCGCCCGCACGCCCGCCGGCTTCCCCGTCACACCGGCGGGTACGACCTCGCCCGTTGTCTCCGCCGCGCGAACGGACGCACCCGCATTCGCGCCAGCGAACGGCGACACGACGATATCGGCCCGAGCGCGGTCGGACGCAATGTCAACCCCCTCAGGCGGCTGTCCCGAAATCGGCATGTCGGAATAGAGCGCCACGCGCCCGCCCGAAAGCAGCCGCGCCGACACTCGCTTGATGGCCTCGGGATTCGAAACGGCGAGCCCCGCACAGCGCGCCCACGTATCCACCGCCCACACGCCGCGGACGTCGGTCGCCGTGGTGATGACGGGGATGGCCCCTGCCGCGCGTGCCACAGTTTGCGCAAGCTCGTTCGCACCGCCCAAATGCCCCGACAAAAGCGGGACGGCAAAGCGCCCCGCCTCGTCGATCGCCACAACCGCGGAATCGCTTGCCTTCGAGGCGACATGCGGCGCGATCGCCCGCACGGCGATGCCCGCCGCGCCCACGAACAGAAGCGCGTCCGACGCTTCCCACGCGAGCGCCGTCCATGCGCGCAGGTCGGCCTTCCCCTCGCCGAACCCGCGCGAAACGGAAACGTCCCAGCCAGGGTCATCTTCACCTGTCTGCGCGCAATCGGAAAGCGCGTGTGCGGTGCGCTCCGCCAACGCATACCCCCTCTCAGTGAACGCTATGCAGGAAACCCTCATCTAGCGCACCACCATCGTCGAGAAGTAGCTGCCCCGATCGGGCACATCGTCGAGCGAGCGATACACGCGCTCGCCCGGAAGCCCACAGTCCTCTACGAGCTCGGCACCGTCGAAGGCGCCCTCCTCGCGAAGGATGCGCTTCGTGTCCGCAAGCGAGCGACGCGCCTTCATGACCACCTTCGTCCCCGGCCAGCCGATTGCGCGGCGCACGTCGTCGTAGCCGCCGGGCACGATGTGCAGAGGCGACGACATCTCGGGCGTGAGGTCGCGCTCGAGCGCTGCGGCGACCGCGCAGAAGCTCGGCACGCCGGGAATGGCGCGCGCCTCGAACCCGCAGGCGCGCACGTCGGGCGCTATGCGCTGGAAGGTGGCGTAGATGCTCGGGTCCCCCAGGTTCAGCAGCGCGACGTCGCGGACCGCATCCAGGTGCGCGACAAGCTCGCGAACAAGCGAGGCATGCTCGGCCGTGCGGCGCTCGGCGTCGCGCGTCATCGAGAATCGCACGGGGATCACCGTCTTGCTTGTAAGGTCGACGGCGCCGCGCACGATGTCGAGCGCGACCATGGCCCCGTCCGCCGTCTGCGGTGCGGCGATGACCGGACACGATTCGATTGTGCGGACGGCCTTGATCGTGAGCAGCTCGGGGTCGCCAGGCCCCGTGCCCACCCCGTACAGCACGCCTTTACTCATACGTAGCCCCCAATTCCCCGATAACTGCATCGGCGCCCGACGTGCGGAAAAGCTCTCGGCGCTCGGCGTCGAACACGACCGCGGCGATGTCGCATGCGCCCGCCGCGCGGCGGCGCAACCTGTCATCGATTGCCGCAGCGAGCGAGGCGCGCGCAGCGTCCCCCACGCCGGCGGCCTCGATTACCTCGAGCGCCGCCGTGGTCGTGACCGACGACATGATCTCGCGCACGGTCTTCGCGCCAGCGCCGGCCAAGGCCGCGTGGGCGGCCAGAATCTCCGCGCGGCAGTCGGCGGTACGCGAATGGGTGTCCATGATGCCGCCCGCAACCTTCACCAGCTTGCCGATGTGTCCCACAAGAAGGACATTGGTAAATCCCTCGCGAACGCAGCAATCAATCGCATCGCCCACGAAGTTGGAGATGAAGACCACCGGCGCACCGTTTAGGTGGAAATGCCCCGAGATGAACTGTGCACCGTAGTTGCCGGGCGTGAGCACGACTCCGCGCCGCCCCATAGCCGCATGCTGCCGGATCTCGAGCTCGATGCTGTCGCGCAAGGCAGCGAGACTGCGCGGCTCGACGATGCCCGTCGTGCCCAGGATGGAGATGCCGTCCTCTATCCCCAGGTGCGGGTTGAAGGTCTTTTCGGCAAGGGAAACACCCTCGGGTACCGAAATCGTCACAGCGATATTTCCAGAAAAGCCGTGCGCGGCGCACACCTCGCGCACCGCCGAAGTGATCATCGCGCGCGGCGTCGCGTTGATGGCGGCCGCCCCCACCGGCTGCTCGAGCCCGGGCAACGTCACGCGCCCCACGCCCACGCCGCCATCGACGGAAACTTCCGATTCGCGCGCGGGCACGCCCTTGCTGCCCGCAGCACCCGTGCCCGACCCCGCATGTTCCACGCGCGCGTACACGAGCACGCCGTCGGTCACATCGGCATCGTCGCCTGCGTCCTTTCGCACGGCGCACTGGGCGCACCCCTCGCCGATACATGCGTCGACCACGTTCGCCTCGACGGGCAGCCCGCCGGGGGTGACGATCGACACGCGGCCGACGGGCTTTCGTGACAAGAGCATCTCGCAGGCCGCCTTCGCCGCGAGCGCGGCGCAGCTCCCCGTGGTGTAGCCGCAGCGCAGGCGGGTCGTCCCGGTATATATGTAGTGCTCGAAGGCCACGCTAGCTGCTCGCCTTCCGATACCCTGTGGCAAACGAAGGGTCGTAAAGCTTGCTGCGCTCGTACGACTCCGCTTGCGCGCCGTTGTGCGCAAGCCCGCCGCGAGCTCCGAGCACGCGGCCCACCACCACGAGCGCCGTGCGGTCGATGCCCTCTCGCGCGCCCGCATCGGCGAGCGTGCCCACTGTGCATCGCACCACGCGCTCCTCAGGCCAGGTCGCCTTGTACACGAGCGCCGCCGGCTCGTCGGAGCTGCGGCCCGCGGCCAAAAGCTCGGCGGAAAGCTCGGCGAGCATACCCGAGCTCAGGAAGATGACCATAGTCGAGCCGCTTTCCGCCATGGTGCGCATGCCCTCGCCCGCGGGCATGGGGGTGCGCCCGGAAAGCCGCGTGATCACGACCGACTGGCTGATTCCCGGCAGCGTGTATTCCTGGCGAAGCGCCGCCGCGGCACCGCAAAAGCTCGACACGCCGGGCACCACCTCGTAGTCCACGCCGCGCGCGTCGAGCGCGTCCATCTGCTCCTGGATGGCGCCGTACAGGCACGGGTCGCCCGTGTGCAGGCGCACCACTTCCTCGCCCCGCGCATCCGCCGCGCACATCACGTCGAGCACTTCCTCCAAGGTCATGTGCGCGCTGTCGTAGACGATGCAGGATTCCTTGCACTCGGCGAGCAGCTCGGGGTTCACAAGGCTCCCCGCCCAAACGACCACGTCGGCCGCGCGCAGAAGACGCGCCCCGCGCAGCGTGATAAGGTCGGCGGCGCCCGAACCTGCGCCAACGATATAAATCATCCGAGCCTTCCCTTCCCGTTTCTCATCGCAACCGTTTACGCCGCCCTTCGCGCAGCAGGCAAGACACGGCGCCCGCAGCGGCAATCGGCGCAAATACGTAGGCAGGAGGCGCAATGCCGCCCGCCCTGGCTTTGACACGCCCACAAACGCCCACTATCATAGTGGTAGTTTCGGCAACGAGCATATGACAATCGAATAAAAGGAAATGACCGGCGCGGCGCCCACACAGCCCACGCTGGCTTGCGGAGGGAACCAGGTGGGAATCCTGGGCAAGGGACATTACTGTGTAGGACGCGCGGGCGAACCGCCTCGCGCCCCAAGCCAGACTGCTTCGCCTTTTCCTCACGGCATCGCCGTGGCGTTATCTCCTTGTGAACCCCGAGGAGTGCGCTTCCCTTTCGAATGCAAGAAACAGGCGCGCTATCCCTTTGCGGACGAGCGCGCTTTTCTTTCGCTTGTGCCGATAAGCAACTGTCGCCGGGGGACCGGCAAACCGAGGAAAGGGAAAACCATGTCCGACCAGATGTCACGCCGCGGCTTCATGGGCGCCGCAGCAACCGGAGCCGTCGCGCTCGCCGGATTCGCGCTCGCGGGCTGCTCCAGCACCTCCGCGAGTCCCGAGAAATCGAGCGAAAAGGAGAAGGCCGTGAAGCCGGTCATTCTCGTCACGAGCTTCGGCACGAGCTACAACGACTCGCGCCACATCACCATCGGCGCCATCGAAGACGCTATCCGCGAGAAGTACTGGCAGGACTACGACATCCGCCGCGCCTTCACCGCGCAGATCATCATCGACAAACTGAAGAAGCGCGACGGCATCACGATCGACAACATGACCGAGGCGCTCGACCGCTGCGTGGAAGACGGCGTGAAGGAAATCGTCGTGCAGCCGACGCATCTCATGGCTGGCCTGGAATACGCCGACGTGAAAGACGAGCTCGACAAGTACGCCGACAAGTTCGACAAGATCTCGCTCGGCGACCCGCTGCTCACCTCCGACGACGACTACAAAAAGGTGGCCGCAGCCATTAAGGAGAACATGGCGTCCTTCGACGACGGCGAGACGGCGCTGTGCCTCATGGGCCACGGCACCGAAGCCGATTCCAACGCCGACTATGCCAAGATGCAGGAAGTGTTCAAGAACGAGGGTTTGACGCAGTTCTTCGTCGGCACCGTCGAGGCTGAACCGACCTGCGAGGATGTTATCGCCGCCGCGAGCGCCGCAGGCTACAAGAAGGCCGTGCTCGCGCCGTTCATGGTGGTCGCGGGCGACCACGCGAACAACGACATGGCAGACGAGACCGACCCCGACAGCTGGGCTGCGAAGTTCGTGGCCGCCGGCTTCGAAGTGACGTGCCTGCTCCAGGGTCTGGGACAGAACGTCGCGGTCGACGACATCTACGTCTCGCACGTGGACGACGCCATCGCCAAGCTGTAAACTCGCCGCGCACGGGGGCGCCGGTCGCGTCCCCGTGCAACGGGCATGCGCCTTTCCCCGACTGACGACGCATGCCCGTTGCATTCGCATTCCGACCGCCCACCGCACGGCACGGGCGGTCGAAGCGATTGAAAGGAACCCCCTCCATGTTGAAGAAAACCCTCGTCTTCGCCCTGTCGGCGGCGCTTTGCGCGTTCTCGCTCGCCGGCTGCGCCGGAAATTCAATCGACAGCGCAAAGGCAAGCGATGCCGATTCCCAGGAAAAGACCGAACAGGCGGCCGATGCGCCCGCGGGCGCAAGCGCTGCCCCCATCACCGCCGACAAGGTGGCCGACGGCACCTATCCAATCACCGTAGATTCCAGCTCGAACATGTTCAGGATCGTGGACGCCCAGCTCATCGTGGAAAACGGCTCCATGCACTGCGTGATGACGCTTTCCGGCACGGGCTACGGCAAGCTCTTCATGGGCACGGGCGACGAGGCTGCCGCCGCGAGCGAGGCCGACTTCATCCCCTATGTGGAAAACGCGGAAGGCAAGTACACCTACGACGTGCCCGTTGATGCGCTCGACGAGGACACCGCCTGTGCCGCGTGGAGTATTAGAAAAGAGCAGTGGTACGACCGCACACTTGTGTTCGAATCCGCCGGCGTCGATCTGCGCGCCGACGCACTGAAGTAACGCCATGCGGTCGATTCTTCCCAAGGGGGAAAACAGGAAGCTCCACAGCATCGCGGCGCGCGCGATCGCCTGCGTTCTCGTCGCCCTGCTCGCGCTTCCCTTCGCGGGGTGCAGTGCGAGCCCGAACGCGACCGGTGGCACGGCGGGCTCTCAGGAATACACGGTGAGCGTCTCGCTTTCCGGCGGGTCAGGGCGCGCAAGCATCGCCTCACCCACCACAATTGTGAAGGATGGCGACACCTACACCGCGACCATCACCTGGTCGAGTTCGAACTACGACAAGATGACCGTCGACGGCGTGGACTACGCGCCCGTAAACGACGGCGGCAACTCCACGTTCGAGATACCCGTCACGCTCGACGAGGACATCGCCGTGTCGGCCGAGACCGTCGCCATGTCGACGCCGCACACCATCGACTACACGCTCCACTTCGACTCATCCACCATGAAGGAGAAATCGGGCGACGATGCAAGCGGCGGCTCCCCTGCGGGAACGGCTTCAAGCGCCGCGGCCGACTTCCACAACGCCGATTTGGGCTGCGGCTGGGAGCCGACGGGAGCGCTTCAGCTTGAATACGCCGAGCACTTCACTGTCGACGAGTTCGAAGGCGGTCTGCGGCTTATCCGCGTTTCGAATGGGGAGCGTTTCCTCGTGGTGCCGCAAGATGCGAAGGTACCTGATGGGTTGAGCTCCGACATCGCGGTCATAAGGCGCCCCGCCGACAAGGTGTACCTCGTGTCGTCGGCGACGATGTGCCTGGTCGACGCGCTCGATGCGAACGACAATATCATCATGTCGGGCACGAAGGCCGACGATTGCTCGGTCGCAGGCTTCAAAAGCGCGCTCGAAAGTGGGGCGATCGCCTACGGCGGCAAGTACAGCGCGCCCGACTACGAGCGAATATCGGCCTCGGGCTGCACGCTCGCCATCGAGAACACCATGATCAACCACACGCCCGATGTGAAGGAAAAGCTGCAGAAGCTCGGGCTCGTCGTGCTCACCGAACAGTCGTCGAGCGAGCCCGAAGCACTCGGGCGCGTCGAGTGGATTAAGCTTTTCGGCGTCCTGTTCGACAAGGAAGACGAGGCCGCGCACCTGTTCAACGAGCAGAAGGCCCGCGTCGAGCAAACGTCGGGGCTCGCGTCGTCAGGTAAAACCGTGGCGTATTTCTACATTAACTCGAACGGGGCCGCCGTCACGCGGCGGGCGGGCGACTACGTGGCGCAGATGATCGAGCTTGCAGGCGGCAGCTACGCGCTCGATGACGCGCAGGCGTCGTCGACGTCAGGTTCGTCAGTAACGCTCGAAATGGAGCGCTTCTACGCGACGGCGAAGGATGCCGACATTATCGTCTACAACGGCACCATCGACGAGTCAGTTACCACCTTGAACGACTTCGTAGGCAAAAACGCGCTATTGTCGCAGTTCAAAGCCGTGAAGAACGGCAACGTCTGGGTCACAAGCGCCGACATGTACCAGCAGATGACTTCTACCGCCGACATTATCGACGAGCTGCACGGGGCGTTCACCGGCAATGACGCGAGCGACTTCCATTATCTGAGGAAGCTCGGTTAGCGCCATGAGAAGCCGGTTTTCCATGGCATACGACGAATCGGGGCGCGCCGCGCGGTGTCGCGTCGTGACGGCGCTGCTCGCTGTTGCCCTCATCGTGCTCGTCGGGGCCAACCTGTGCATCGGGAGCGTGCTCGTGCCCGCAGACCACATCCCCGGCATCCTTTCGGGCGGCGCGGCCAATTCCATGGAAAGCCAGGTCATCTGGGAGATTCGCCTGCCGCGCGTGCTTTCAGCCGTGCTTCTCGGCGGGGCACTTTCGCTTTCCGGGTTCCTGCTGCAGACGTTTTTCAACAACCCCATCGCCGACCCGTTCATCTTGGGCGTCTCCTCGGGCGCAAAGTTCGTTGTCGCGCTTACGATGATCGTGCTTCTAGGCGCGAACCAGGCCATGTCCTCGCCGGCCATGGTGGCCGCAGCGTTTCTGGGCTCGCTTATCACCATCGGCTTCGTGCTCCTCATCGCACGGCGCATAAGTTCCATGGCCATGCTCATCGTGGCGGGCGTCATGGTGGGATACATCTGCTCGGCGGCGACGAACTTCCTCATCGCCTTCGCCGACGACCAGTCCATCGTGAACCTGCACAACTGGTCTTTGGGTAGCTTCTCGGGTTCGAGCTGGCACGACGTTGCGGTCATCGCGGTCGTGGTGATCACCGTGAGCGCATGCGTATTCGCGATATCGAAGCCCCTTTCCGCCTTCCAGCTGGGAGAAGCCTACGCGAAAAGCGTCGGCGTGAACGTCGCACGCTTCCGCGTGGTGCTCGTCCTTCTAGCGAGCATGCTCTCCGCCTGCGTGACCGCGTTCGCTGGTCCGGTGTCGTTCGTAGGCATCGCGGTTCCGCATCTCGTGAAGTCGGCGCTAAAGTCGTCGAAACCCATCCGCGTGATTCCTGCGTGCTTCTTGGGAGGCGCCATCTTCTGCGCGGGCTGCGATTTGATCGCACGTACGCTGTTCTCTCCCGTTGAGCTTTCCATCAGCGCCGTCACCGCCATCTTCGGCGCGCCGGTGGTTATCGCGCTCATGTTGAAAAAGCGGGTGAGGTAGATGGGGGAATTCGTGCCGCGGCCCAAAAAGCTCGGAGGGAACATTCCATGCTTAGACAGTCCTGAGCTCGCACGAAAGCGCCAGAAGGCACTTTCGGCTCGTGCGGAACTGCGCGCGGAACGACTCCTCCGAGCGGAGTCGAACCTCGAAGCCCCGGTCGAAACGCAGGCTGACGGAGTTCCGCTTTTCCGCATAAGCGACCTGTCGGCGGGCTACGACAAGAAGGTCGTAGTCGGAGGCGTCGATCTGGAGGTTCGCGCGGGCGACGTTGTGGCGCTCATCGGGCCGAACGGCTCGGGCAAGTCGACCATCTTGAAAACCATCACACGCCATCTGGCACCGCTTGCCGGCGCGGTCGAGCTCGACGGGCGGGAGATTTCCCGATGGAAGACGGCGGAGTTCGCAAGGAACCTTGCCGTTATGCTGACAGATCGCCCCCGGACCGAGCTCCTCACCTGCCGCGATATCGTAGAGGCGGGAAGGCATCCCTACACCGGGCGAATGGGCACACTCTCGCCCGACGACCATAGTCGGGTCGACGAGGCCATGAAAACCGCACATGTGGAAGAGCTCGCCGAGCGCGACTTCATGCAGATAAGCGACGGGCAACGCCAGCGCGTCATGCTCGCACGCGCCATCGCGCAGGATCCGCGTGTGCTCGTGCTCGACGAGCCCACGTCGTATCTCGATATCCGCTACCAGATCGACCTGCTGCGAATACTTCGACACCTTGCGAAATCGCGGAATGTGGCTGTCATCATGTCCATCCACGAACTCGAGCTCGCGCAGAAAAGCGCCGACAAGGTGATTTGCGTGAAGGACGGCCGGGTCTTCCGCGCCGGCGTACCCGAGGACATATTCACGCGCGAGACGATTGGCGAGCTCTACGGCCTTCAGCATGGCACCTTCAACGAGCGCTTCGGCAGCGTGGAAATTGGGCGCCCGCACGGCGATGCGCACACGTTCGTCATCGCCGGCGCAGGTACGGGGTCGGCTGTGTTTCGCCAGCTCATCCGGCAGGGCAAGGCGTTCTACACGGGCGTTCTGCACGAAGGGGACATCGACTGCGAGCTCGCGCGCGACCTGGCGGCGGAATGCGTGGCCGAGCGCGCCTTCGAGCCGATCGGGGATAGAACCATAGCCCGCGCCAAAGAGCTCCTCGTCCACTGCGCGCGCCTTATCGTGTGCCCCGCCGCCTTCGGCACCATTAACGCCCGCAACGCAGAGCTCGTCGAGTTCGCACGCTCGCACAGTATCGAGGTCATGCGAGCGTGCGAA
Source organism: Collinsella sp. AF29-7AC (assembly GCF_003475665.1). Classification (NCBI taxonomy): domain Bacteria; kingdom Bacillati; phylum Actinomycetota; class Coriobacteriia; order Coriobacteriales; family Coriobacteriaceae; genus Collinsella; species Collinsella sp. AF29-7AC. The sequence goes on along the minus strand of NZ_QRQX01000005.1, from coordinate 41,297 downwards.
GGCGCATCGGAGGATTCCCAATTGGGGTGGAAAGGATAAACTGGACTTTCTTTTAAGGATCCTCAGGCTACAGCTCCTACGCCGGCGAGGTCTACAAGGCGCCGGAGAACCTCGTAAACAGGAATTTCCACGCCGACGAGCCCAACCTGCTGTGGCTCACCGACATCACCGAGTTCAGGCTCCCGGGCGGCGAGAAGGTCTACCTGAGCCCGGTCATCGACTGCTTCGGCGGGATGCTCGTCGCCTGGTCGATCGGGCTGCACCCCGACAAGCGCCTCGCGAACTCGAGCCTGCGCCTAATCCAAGCGAGATTCCAGACTCGACAGGCCATTGAGAGTCAGGTCGTTGGCGACCTCCGAGACGCGCTCGATAGGAACCGAGCCGTCAGACAGCGCCCATGTGCGATAGATTCCGATAATACCCGACAGCAAAAACGCCAGATAGTAGTCGAACATCTCGTCCTTGAGACCGTGGGGCAGCAGATCGCGCTCGGCAATCTCGTGCTCGAGCGGCACGCGCAAACGCGTCATAAAATCGTCGAGCGGGATGTTTTCAATCAGCTGGCGATTGAGCACGAGGTTATTGCAAAGTGCCTCGTTGATGGTCTTAAAGAAGGTAGCCGCCGCTCCGAGGGCGCGCTCGTTAGGGTCACTGCCCATAGTGGAAAGCGTCTTTTCGACCGAGTCGACGATCATCTCGACCACATCGGCGGCAATGGCATCGAGCAGGCCGTCAACCGTACCAAAGTGAACGTAAAAGGTCTTGCGGTCGACATTGGCCTCGCGCGCAATGGCACTCACCGTAATGTCTGCCAGCGGCTTTTCCATGAGCAAGCGCTCAAAAGCGGAAAGGATGGCATTGCGGCTGCGAACGATACGGCGATCAATACGCGGTTTACTGGTGGCCATGGGTGTGTCCCTTCGATATGCGAGCATTCATCAACAGATGAGAGATAATCTACGTAAGAGGATTATCCCCCATACAGCTCAAATATGCCCCGCATCATGAAGAACGCACGACTGCCCTACCGCGACTTAGGGTGCTTCTTCTTATTGAGCGCCGACGGAGATACGCGGATACCGTCGCCCGTCTGGCGGACATAGGCTTTATGAGCCGGCTTAGCGGTCCCAGAAGCCTTCTGAGCGTGCTTCCTGGGATCAACGGTAACAGCATTCGTGGGGTGCGGCTTAGTGGGCGCAGAGGGCGTCTGAGGCTCGCGGCCGAGCTTGCGCATCACGCGATCCCAGCGCGCACGGATGCTCTCGTTGTGGGCGCTCTTAAGGCCCAGCAGGGGCGCAGCCAAAATGGTCGGCGCAATAAATGTAATGAGGCGCCACAGCAGATAGCCGGCGGTCGAAGCCGACCCAAAGAAATGACCCAAGAACAATGCAAAGCCGCCCTCAGCGCCACCAGTTCCACCGGGCAAGGGAACCGCAGAGCTCAGCAGCTGGACAAAGGCGCTCGCGGCCATGACCGAAAAAAAGTCGACCTCGTGGTGGCCAAAAGCAAGCATCAGGAAATATGGAACCAGATAGAAAAACGCGAGCTGCAGCATGGTGATAAACACGGTGAGCAGCATGGAAGAAAAATGTCCGGCCGAAAGCTTGAACTTCTCGGAGAAGGAGTAGATCTCGCCGTCGACAAACGTGCGCCATCCCTCGATCTTAGTGGCCGAGACACCTATGCGCTCGAGCCAATTGATGATGCAATGGGCGACGCGCGTGACGGTCTTAGGCATGAGCGCGACGGCGAAGATACCAAGCAAGATGCAGCAGTGGCCGCCAAAACTAAAGACGCACAGCAGCGTCATGTCGCCATAGCGCTCGGCAAAAAACGGCATGCGAGCAAGCAATAGGATAGCGCCCCAGGCAACGAGGCCAAACTGATACACGATAAAACGCGTGAACTGCGTGGCGCCGGCCTCGCCGACATTTTGGCCCGCTTTGGTCAGGCGGTAGATCTGGGCAGGCGTAGAGCCCATCATCATGGGTGTCAGATTACCAAAGAAGATGCCACTCGCCTCGACCGAAATGAGGTCGCGGATACCGACGGGCGAATTGGGGTCGAGCCAAACGGCAATCGCATAGGCCACAATGCCAAAGAACAGATACATAAACATGCAAAGACACGCGACAACGAGCCAGGGCGCCTGGACGCTCGACATAGCAGCCCAGAACTGCCCCATCTGCCCGGTTACCACCAGATAGACGATATAACCCACCAGCACAACGCCGATAAAGATTGCGCCGCGGCGTGCGCTCTTATTGTCATCGCCGCCCGAGGCCTCAACCTCGACCTGGGGCTTGGACGTATGCTGAGAGGACTCCGTCATGAGACTCCTTCTAACAGTCAAAATATCTTGATTATTGTACCCGTAAGGGCCATAAGCAGAACGCAAAGCTCTTGTTCAAACGGGAATGACAGACAGTTGTTTGATAAAAAAACCCGGCCTTCCGTGGAAAGACCGGGTATCAGATGCGTGGTAGCCCGTACCAGATTCGAACTGGTGATCTCCGCCTTGAGAGGGCGGCGTCCTAAACCGCTAGACGAACGGGCCACATGACATCTGCACTGCCGTGCTGCGAGGAAATATATTACGGGACAAAAAACATCAGCGCAAGAAGAAATTCCAAATTGCCGAAAAATTGTCGACAGGTTATGGAACGCGCAGGTCAACTAATTAGCTAATTCAAGTTGAGATGAACCAAAAGGGTTTCGCGATCGTTGGGGATGTTGTCCTCGATAACGGCTTCGAGGGCGGCGTTGAGTAGCTGGCCTAGCTCGGGCCCCGGCTTCACACCGGCACGAATCAAGTCGCCGCCGTTGATAGCAAGCATCTTGAGCGAATAGGGCTCCCCCGCCTCCAACAAATCATGGGCGAGTGAGCGCATCTCTTCGATCGTCTCGACGTAATAGAAGCACGACGGCGCCTTGCCCAGCGTGTCGGCACGCTTAAGGTCCATAAGCTCGTCCATCAGGCGCGGCGTATCGACGCCCTCGCCCGAAAGCAAGCGCATCATATTGAGCAAGCAGGAGCGCTCGGGGCGCAGCGGCTTGTCGTGGTACTTAATGAGCAGGCACACGTCGCGGACCAAGTCGTGCGAAAGCGCCAAGCGATCCATGATGGCGCGCGCCTTCTTGGCCCCGAGCTCGGGGTGACCGTAAAAGTGGCCGCTGCCCGCATGGTCGACCGTAAAGCAATCGGGCTTGGAAACGTCGTGCAAAAACGCCGCCCACATTAGGCTCATTGAGGGTGTAAAGCCGTCGCACAGCGCCAACTCCCCCGCCACCGTCAGCACACGGGCGATATGCTCGTAAACGTTAAACGCATGATAGACGCTGCGCTGATCAAACCCGCGACCCGCTGCAAACTCGGGCACGGCGGCGCAGATGAGCTCGGGGTAGCGCAGCATGGCGTCTCCCCCGTGGCCGGTCGAAAGGATACCCTCGAGCTCAATGCCCACGCGCTCGCGCGCCACAGCATCGAGCAGCGGCGCGCACTCGGCAAGCGCCTGTTTAGTCTTAGGCTCGATCATAAAATCCAGACGGCAGGCAAAACGCACCGCGCGCAACATGCGCAGGGCATCCTCGTTAAAACGACGCTTGGGATCTCCAACGGCGCGGATGAGCTTGCGGTCTAGGTCGCCCTGACCATCGTAGCGGTCGACAAGACCACGCTCGGGATGCCAGGCCATAGCGTTAACGGTAAAGTCACGACGCGCCAGATCGTCCTCAAGCGACGCCGCACGCTCCACACTCTGGGGATGGCGGCCGTCGGTGTAAAAGCCGTCTAGGCGGTAGGTGGTGACCTCAATGCGCTCATCATCGCAAATAGCCGTGATGCCGCCAAATTTTATGCCCGACTCGACCACGGCAATATCAGCCGCTTCGAGCGCCTCTTTGGACTCCTGCCACAGGCCGCTGCAGCACATGTCAACATCGTGGCTGGGGCGTCCCATCAGGGCATCACGTACCCAACCGCCCACGTACCAAGCCTCAAGACCTGCTGCCTCAAGCGCACGCAGGACACGGATAGAGGCATCGGTCGGCTGCGTACCGTTGAGCGAAACATTGCACATGCCTATGGCCTCCTGCGACTATCAAATTGGCTATCGATTGCGTCTGCAAGAAGTCTAGCAAGAAACAGCCTCCACTGCACACGCAAGTCCGATAAACAAAAACGCATCCGTCCTGGTCTAAGACGGATGCGAAATAATTGAACTATTCAGGCAAGGTGCCGGAACTAGCAAACCTGACGGATTGCAATACCCTTCTGATACTCATCGACCTTGGCAAAATCGCCCAGACCCGGGCACTCGACCACGTTGGCGCCGGTGGCCATCGAGAGGCGCAGGGCATCCTCGACGCGCTCGGGGGCGTCGTGCCACACGGACAGGAAGGCGGCCAGCGAGGAGTCGCCCGCGCAGACGGTCGACAGCAGCTTGACGTCGAAGGTGCGGTTGGCAAACCAGATGTGCTCGCCGTTGGAGAAGTACGCGCCGTCGCCGCCGAGCGTCAGCAGTACATTCTTAGCGCCCTTGGCGTGCAGCTCGGCCATGGCGCCCTTGACGGACTCGTCGTCGCCACCGCTCACCTTAATGCCAAAGATGTCGAGCAGCTCGTCGTCGTTAGGCTTAATGAGCAACGGCTCCATAGCAATGAGGTCGGCCAGCTGATGGCTCGAGATATCGAGCACGAACTCGGCGCCCTTCGCCTTCACGCGACGCAGGACCTCTGCCAGGAAGCTCTCGGAGGTGTTGGGGGGCAGCGAGCCGCTGATAACCAGGCAGGTCATGTCATCGAGCGAATCGATAAGCTCAAACATCTCCTGCTCGTTGGCTTCGTTGATGGCGGCACCGGCGTTGACCATGTTGTACTCGGTGTCGGGACCGGCGTTGAGGAACACGTTAACACGCGTGATGCCGTCAGTCCACACGGGCTTGACGGGCACGCCCAGGGCCTCGGCGCCCTTAACGATATACTCACCCGAGAAGCCGGCGAAGAAGCCCAGGATCGTGGTGTCGACGCCGTAGTGGTCGAGCGTAAACGAAACGTTGAGACCCTTGCCGTTGGGGGTGTAGACAGCGTTACGGGTGCGGGTAACGGTGTTGGCGGACAAGCCATCGCAGGAGATGTTGTAGTCAATAGCGGGATTTGCAGTAAGCGTGTAAATCATGAATGTTCCTTTCACGAAGCAACGTGTTAATGAAAGTATATTCCACGCTTCGGCAAAAGGCTACAACAACTCGGTGAACGGTGTGGAACGCGTGAAGCGCGGCTCCGAGGTTCGAGTGGGACAAAAAACGGCGCCCCGGTCGAAACCGGGACGCCGTATGCGCACGAGTTTGTCGTGTTTCGCTTACTTGCGATCGAGCTTGCGAACGGCAACGCGCTTGCTGTACTCGTCGACGTGACCAAAGTCGCCGATGCCGACGGACTCAGCAACGTTGGCGCCGGTGGCCATAGCGAGCTTCATGGCCTCCTCGACGTTGTCGCGATCCCTGTACCACTTGTGCAGGAACGCAGCGAGGGTGCAGTCGCCGGCGCAGACGGAAGAGACAAGCTTGATGTTGAACTCACGCTTGGCATACCAGATGTCCTCGCCGTTGGAGAAGTAAGCGTCACCGCGGCTACCACGGGTGAGCAGCACGTTCTGGACGCCGGCCTCGTGAGCCAGCTTCATGGCAACGCGGACCTCGTCGTCGGTGTCGACCGGCACGCCGAAGATAGCCTTCATCTCGTGATGGTTCGGCTTAATGAGCAGCGGCTTCTTGTGAGCGAGCTCCTTGAGCTTGTCGGAGGACAGGTCCAGGACGACGTCGGCGCCACGGGCCTGAGCGTGCTCCATGACCTGAGCCAGGAAGTCGGGCGTAGCTTTGGGAGGCACGGAGCCGGAGACGATCAGGCACTCAAGGTCGCCCGCGGTGTCCAGGATGTTGTAGAGCTCCTCCTGATGCTGCGGCGTGATCGGAGCACCGGGGTTGAGGATGCCGTACTCGTGCTGGCCATCGTTGACGTAGGTGTTGATGCGCGTGATACCGTCGGTCCAGACCGGGCGGCAGAGGCAACCCAGGTTCATGACCTCCTCGACGATGAACTTGCCCGTGAAGCCGGCGAAGAAACCGAGCGCGACGGTGTCGACGCCCATCTTCTTAAAGGCGAAGGACACGTCGAGGCCCTTGCCGTTAGCCGTGTAGCTGGCCGAGCCGGTGCGGACGTTCTCGTCGGGCTCGAGCGGAGAGCTCGAAACCGTCATGTCGACAGCCGGGTTAGCGGTTAGCGTGTAGAACATTTACAGTACCCCCTGTATATGTGAGGGCCGCGTGGCCGGCCCATTCCAACCACGCGGTTACCTCTGATACCAAATTAGCGAGCTGCGGACTCGAGCAGTGCCTTGACCTCGGCAGCGGTGATGCAGGCGAGCGCCTTCTCGGCGAGCTCGTCGCACTCGGCCTTGGTCCACTGGCTGATGGTCTTGCGGGCGCGCAGGATGGACGGAGCGCTCATCGAGAACTCCTCCAGGCCCCAGCTGATCAGCAGCGGCTCGAGCAACGGATCGGCAGCGGCCTCGCCGCACATACCGACCATGATGCCGGCCTTCACGCCGCTCTCGATGATGTTCTTGAGCGAGCGGAGCACGGCGGGATAGTAAACCTGGTACAGGTTGGAGATGGTGTCGTTGCCACGGTCGGCGCACATGGTGTAGCCGATCAGGTCGTTGGTGCCGATGGAGAAGAAGTCGGCGACCTCGGCCAGGCGGTCAGCGAGCAGCGAGGCTGCAGGCGTCTCGACCATGATGCCGACCTCGATGTTCTCGTTGAACTTGCGACCCTCTTCGGTCAGCTCGGTCTTGCACTGCTCGACGAGCTCCTTGACAGCCAAGACTTCCTCGACGCAGGTGACGAGCGGGATCATAATCTTGACGTCACCGAAGGCGCTGGCGCGCAGCAGGGCGCGGAGCTGGACCTTGTACTGGTCGGGGTTGGCCAGGCAGTAACGCACGGCGCGGAAGCCCATGAAGGGGTTCTCTTCCTTGACCATGTGCAGGTACGGAATCTCCTTGTCGCCACCCACATCGAGCGTGCGGATGATGACCGGAGCGCCCTTGAGCGCGCTGGCGACCTTACGGTAGGCGTTGAACTGCTCCTCCTCGGAAGGAAGCTCAGCAGAGTCCATGAACAGGAACTCGGAACGGAACAGGCCGATAGCCTCGGCGTCGTGATCGAGCGCGTTGGGCACGTCATCGGGATTGCCGATGTTGCAGGCAATGATCTTCTTGATGCCGTCGGCAGTCACGGACGGCTTGCCGCGGAAGGCCTCGAGAGCCGCCTTCTCGGCAGCGAAAGCCTCGGCCTTGGCAGTGTAAGCGGCGAGCGTCTCCTCATCGGGATCGGCCTCGACGATACCCTTGCCACCGTCGACGACAACGGTCATGCCGTTGCGCAGTGCGGTGCAGCTGTTGGAAACCGAAAGGACAGCAGGGATCTCGAGGGCGCGCGCAATGATTGCGGAGTGCGACGTGCGGCCACCAGTCTCGGTGACGATACCGGCAACGTGCGCCTTATCGATCGTGGCGGTCATGGACGGCGTGAGGTCGTGCACGACAACGACGGTGTTCTCGGGCAGGACGGAAAGGTCGACGACCTCCTTGCCCAGCAGCTCGGCCAGAATACCGGTGCGGATGTCGGCGATGTCGGCCGCGCGCAGACGGAACATCTCATCGTCCATGGACAGGAACATGTTCTCGAACATGGTCGAGGTGTCCATGAGCGCCTGCTCGGCGCAGGTGCCGCCGTCAATGGCGGCGTTGATGGCGTCGGTCATGCCCGGATCCTGAGCCAGGACAATGTGTCCGCTCATGATCTCGGCCTCGGCCTCGCCCACCGTCTCCTTCATGTGATCGGCCTGAGCCTGGGTCTTCTCGCAGAAGACCGAAAGAGCGGTCTGATAGCGCTCCTTCTCTGCTGCCGAATCAGCAACCTCGTGCGGCTCAAACGTCAAGTCGGGATCGACGGCGACCATGACGGTGCCGATACCGATGCCCTCGGAAGCGTTGACTCCCTGATACATTCCCATTCCTCTCTCCGTGTCATGTGATAAAGCGTTTTGCCATATCCATGACAAAAGAGCGCAGCTACCTTAAGACAGGTCACTGCGCCCCCAAATATGAACTTAGTTGTTCAACATGCGACCCGTTTGAGTTCTACTCGCCAAGACCGCTCTTGATGAGCTCGATGGCAGCAGCCAGAGCCTCGGCCTCGTCGGCGCCGTCGCACTTGACCTCGACCTCGGTGCCGCAGGGGATACCAGCAGCCATGAGGGCCATCGGGGACTTGCCGTTGACCTCCTTCTCGGGGGTGACGACCGTCACGTCACAGGCGTACTTGCCCATGGTGGAGGCGAACAGACCAGCCGGACGCATGTGCAGACCCTGAGGATTAACGAGGGTAGCCTTCTCAGAAACCATAGTTGACTCCTTTTTTGTGTTTAACCCCTGTCATGCATGTGGCAGGAGTCAGATTCACGACGTTGTTTATATTAACTCACATCAAACGGTTTTTCATTGTGTTTCGCACGAATTGTTGGACAGATGTCGTTCGCTGTCCGCTCGCCTGCCGGGCGGGGCGGTTAAGTTTGCTGCTCTACAGTCCTGCGCAAGACGGAAAGCACATTAAGTGCTTTCCTTTGCGTGCGGAACTCGCGACAAACTTAACCGCCCCGCCCGGCAGGCAAGCTGCGGAAACTCGGTCGGTCCAGAGCAATATCATGTGAACGGAATTCTGGCTAATTTTTTGTTCGCCTGGTTGATCTAGTTGATGGAGCCTATCTATACCCTCTTGTGGACTGAGGAGTGTCCCAAACTGCCGGCAGAAAAGGAACGTCCCTAAGTGCCGAGTTGAGATGAAAAAGGCGGAGGCCCTGGTGAGGGTCTCCGCCTATTTACAGGGGGCGATGTTATTCGCTGACTGCTGGATTAGACCAAGCGAGCGTTGATCGTCTTGGCGATCTCGGCGGCGTCGGTGGAACCCTTGACGGTGGCACGGAAGTCCTGGTCCATGAGTGCCTCGGCGACCTTGGACAGGATCTTGAGGTGCGTGGTGCCAGCCTGTGCACCCGGGATGAGCAGCGCGATGGCCACGTTGACGGGAGCGCCGTCCATGGTGTCCCAACCGGTCACGCCGGACTCGTCCTTGACGACAATGACAGCGGCCTCGGTAATGGCGTCAGATTTGGCATGCGGGATGGCAAAGCCCTCCATCATGCCCGTGGTGCCCTCGGCCTCGCGGGCCAGGAAGGCGTTCATCACGGCGTCGGCGTCGCCGGCGATACCGGCCTTGACAGCCTGGTTGGAGACAAAGCTCAGGGCCTCGTCACGAGAAGCGAAGTCCTCGGCGACAAAGACGTTCTCGACCTTCACGAAGTCGGCAGCCTCGGCCTTGGGAGCCTCGACAGCAGCGGCCTTGGGGGCCTCAACCGGCTTGGCTGCAGGGGCAGCCTTCTGGTTCTTCTCGAAGTCGTACTTCTTGAAGGCCACGAACAAGATGCCACCGACCACAGCACCGATGAGGATCGCGAGGACCCACAGCGGACCGTTCTCGACAACGGGCAGGACCAGGAAGCCGCCGTGGGGCGCCGGATCGTGAACGTTGAACATAATGGTCAGGATCGAGGCGATGGAAGAACCGAGCATCATGATGGGCATGACGGGCCAGATGTTCTTGGTCATGAACGGAATGGCGCCCTCGGTGATGTGGGTGCAACCAAGGATGAGGTTGACGACACCGGCGTCGTGATCCTCCTGGCTGAAGTACTTCTTGCCGACGACGACGGCGAAGGTGGTGATCAGCGGCGGAACGATGCAGGCGGCGGAAACGGCAGCCATGAAGTTGGTGCCGAAGTTGTAGGTCTCGGTGCCAACACCGGCGGCCAGGGCCTCGGTGAGCATAGCCGTACCGGTGACGTAAGCAGCCTTGTTAACCGGGCCACCCATGTCAAAGGCGCACATGCAGCCAATAGCAAGACCCAGGACAACGGCGCCAGAGGCAGACAGACCCTTGAGGAAGTCCATCATAGCGGTGTTGATGGCAGCCATGGGGCCGGAGATGCCGAGCATGACCAGACCGACGATGGCAGTCGAGAACAGCGGGTACAAAAAGATTGCCTTGAGGCCGTCCAGGTTCTTGGGCAGACCGGCAAAGACCTTCTCGAGCAGCAGGATGACATAGCCAGCGAGGAAGCCGCCGACGATGCCGCCCAGGAAGCCGAAGCCCACACCGGCGCCACCGGCGTCGATCATGCCGGTATCGGCGTTAACGGGCAGACCCTGGATGGCGATCATGCCGGCAACAAAGCCGGGGACGAGCGCCGGACGCTTGCCGATGGACTCGGCGATGTAGGCGGAAAGCACCGGAACCATGAGGTTCATGGCGATACCGCCGATAATCTTGAGCATAGCGGCAAAGCTGTTGTAGTCGGCAGCCGTCGAATCGAAGGACGTGATGCCCCACAGGAACGAAACGGCGGTCAGAACACCACCGGCGACGACGAAGACCAGCATGTGGCTGACGCCATTCATGAGGTGCTTGTAGATGACGTGGCCGATGGACTCCTTCTCCTCGACCTCGTCCTCGACATCGGCGGCAGCGGCAACCGTATCGTCGCCCTTGGCGGCGAGCGCGCGGTCAATCAGCTTTCCGGCGGCCTCGACGGACAGGGCCTTGGAAACGCCGACGGAAACCATGGGCTTACCGGCGAAACGCTCAGCCTGGACATCCTTATCGGCTGCGACGACGACGGCCTTGGCACCGGCGATCTCGCTCTTGGTGAGCTCGTTCTCGACACCGACCTGGCCATGGGTCTCGACCTTAATGGTCAGACCTCGCTCGGCAGCTGCCTTCTCCAGCGCCTCCTTCGCCATGAAGGTGTGCGCGATACCGGTCGGGCAACCGGTGGCGGCGATGATGTCAAACTTAGCCATGTGTCCCTCCTTCTTGAGTACTGCGCCCGCAGGCGCTCCCCTACACGCGCGTCCTTGCGCGCTTTTCCACAACTGAAAGATACCAACCCAGCGCTTTCGCGGAAAGGAAAATGTCCCAATTCTCCGGTGAAAGGTTCTTTCATAACCGTAAACGGTAGGTGAAAGTTTACCATCAACACTTGAAACGGCAAGGTGTATCTTGTAATTGAAAATGCCCGTATACTATGGCATTGAAAAACGAGTCCTATATTTCATGCCAACCAGGAGCCATCCATGACCGATAGCAGCAAGAGCGCGCTCTCCCTTATTAGCACTCATCAGGGATATAGTGGATCCGAGCAGCGCATTGTCGACTATATATTGGAGCACCAGTCCGAAGCGCCGCGCCTGACGGCCGCCCAGCTTTCGCGTGCCGCAGCCACGTCCGAGGCGACGGTTTCGCGCTTTTGCCGCAAGCTGGGCTTTGGCAGCTTCCGCAGCTTTCAGTTTTCGTTGGCGCGCGACTTGGAGAGTCAGCGCAACGAGGGCCTGACCGACGAGGTCTCGCTCGACAACATGGAGCAGAGCCTTAAAAATATCTTGGCTGCCAAGGTCAGCGAGCTTAACGCGACCATCGACGGGATTGACCACGATACGCTAACGGCCGTTGTGCACGCGTTAAAGAATGCGGGCGTTATTGAGTTTGCGGCCGTAGGCAACACCAACGCCGTCGCGCTCGACGCGACGTTTAAGTTTTCGCAGCTGGGCCTTCGCTGCATGGCGAGCACCATCAGCGAGACCTCAATTGGTTTTGCGCTCACGTTGCGCCCCGGCGACGTTATCGTGCTGATCTCGAACTCCGGCAAGTCGCGCCGTCTGAATCGCATGGCAAAAGCGGCTCGCGACTGCGGTGCCACCGTGGTCGTCATCAGCAGCGACAGCAAGTCTCCACTTGCGCGCCTAGCCGACTACACCTTTAATACAGTGAACCACGAGGCGCTGCTGACAACGGGCGACTTCGCGTTCTCCAAGATGAGCGCCACGATGATCATCGAGGTTATCTACAACTTCCTGCTGCCCGAAATTGAGGACGCACGAGAGCACATCAGCTACTACGAGGAGCTCATCCAACCGGACAAGGTCGTGGAGTAGGTTTTAACGGGGGACGTTATGTACCGTTCCCACAAAACTATGCCGGTTTACTACGATGAAATCGGAATATGCGACCACATCGCGTTTTAAAAGAAAACCGCAAGCGTTCTACCTGCGGTTTTCTTTTTACAATTTTAGCTGTGCTCGAGCTATGCCGATTCATCGTAGTAAACCAGCATAGTTTTTGCCGATCGGACCTGAAAAGGAAGCGGCGGGGCAAGAATTACTGATATTTTGTCCCTCAACACCGCCAGCTCGTTCTAACCTCGAGCCTCTTCCAACATCTGCCTGGCGTGCGCTAGGCTTGCCTCCGACTGATCGCCGCTGAGCATGCGGGCAATCTCGGCGGTACGGGCGTCCCCAGTCACCTCGTCCAGATGCGTCTGAGGAACGTTGCCGGATTCCTTGCTCACCACGTAGTGTTTGTCGGCCATAACGGCGACCTGCGCCAGGTGGGTTACGACGATGACCTGATGCGTGGCGGCAAGATCGGCCAGCACACCAGCAAGAGCACGAGCCGTGGAACCACCGACACCGGCATCGACCTCATCAAACACGAGCGTATCGACACCATCGGCATTACCCAAAACCACCTTGCTCGCCAGCATAACGCGGCTCAGCTCACCGCCCGAGGCGATGCGGCGCAGAGGGCGCGGTGTGAGGCCGGCACCGCTGCGATACAGAAGCTCGTAGCTCGAAGGGCCCGCGGGTGTCCACTCAGCGCGAGGGAGATCGCGGGACTCCCAGACCAGCTCAGCGCCGCCCATCTCGAGGCGTGCCATCTGACGACCCACCTCGTGACAAAAACGCGGGGCTGCCGTATTGCGTGCGCGCTTAAGCGCCTTGGCAGCGGCGAACAGTTCGTGCTCTGCCGCGCCGAGTGCCTCGCGTGCCTTCCTAATCTGCACGTCACCATCGTCCACCAGCGATAACAACTCCCGCGAGCGGTCACGCATGGCAAATACATCGTCCATGGTGGGACCCCACTGCCGCAGAAGTCCCTTAAGGTCGGAATACCGCTCTCGCATGCGAGCGAGCTCGCGAGGATCGAACGCAACACCATCGCGATAAGCACGCAGCTCATTGGCGCAATCCTCGAGTGAGATGCAGGCGTCCGAAAGTGCGTCGGCGATGTCACCCAGTTTGCGATCGACGGTCGCCATGCGCGACAGTTCTGCCACAGCGCCGTTCACGGCATCGAGCGCTCCCCCTTCGGAAGTAAGCGATGCATGGGCGTCGTTGGCCGTCGCCACCAGCACCTCGGCATGCTCGGAGCGCGGCAGCAGCTCCTCGAGCTCCTCATACTCACCCGGCTTGGGGTCGATCTCGGCGATGCGCTCCAGGGCGAAGCGCGCCTCCTCGACGCGACTCCCCTGCGCACGCGACGCCTCCTCTACGCGACGGACCTCCTTGGCAGCCGCACGCGACACCCTAAAGCAGGCACGGTACTTTTCCAGTGCCTCGAGCGCAGAGCGACCAGCCCAGGCATCGACCATGGCAACATGATGTGCCGGATCGAGCAGGCGCTGATGCTCGTGCTGGCCGCACAGATCCATCATCACGCCGACGCGCTCGGAAAGCTCGCGCACGCTGGCAATGCGACCATCAATCTTGACGCGGCTGCGGCCCTCGGCAGAAAGGCTGCGCTGCACGGTGAAGCCCTCCGTGTCGTGCGGGCCATCGAACAAGCGCGCCTCGACGCTCGCAAGCGCCTCGCCCTCGCGCACGGTCGAAGAATCCGCGCGCTCGCCCAAAATGAGCTTAAGCGCCGAGAGCAGCGCAGTCTTGCCGGCGCCGGTCTCGCCGGTCAGGACAGTTAGGCCCGCGCTGGGCACCAGCGTCGCCTCGCGAATGAGCGCAATGTTTGAAACCTGCAGCTCATCGATCATGACGAACTCCGTAGAATACGCGGCTCACCGAGTTATAGAAGCTCTCGGGGCCATAGTCGAGCAGCAGAACATCGCCGGGACCGCGACGCACGGCTACGCTCTCGACGGTACCATCGCAGGTAATAAACTGTCCGTCGATAGCGATGGCAGGTACACTCGGTCGGTCGTCAGACATAAAAATCTCGACGACATCGCTCGGCGAGGTCAAAAAGGCACGGGCCTGAATAGTATGCGGCGCGATAGGCACGCAGACCATGCCCGTGTAATCCGGGCTCACGATAGGACCGCCGGCACTGAGGGCATAGCCCGTGGAACCAGTTGCCGTAGACACGACCACACCATCGCCGCGCAAGCGATCGATATGGTGGCCCGAAACGGTGATATCGAACTCGACCATATCGGAAAGCGGCCCGCGCGTGAGCGCCATGTCGTTGAGGGCAAAAGAACGCACGACATCCTTGGTGCCGTCCTCGCGCACAGAAACGATGTCTGCAGCGATCGTGGCGCGACGACTCACGTGGAGCTCACCGGACAGGGCATCGCTCACAACCTGCAGAATATCGCGTTCCTCGGGACTGGCCGCCGTCAAAAAGCCCAGGTGACCATAGGAAAGACCCAGAATAGGAATCTCTCGATAGTTGAGGATGCGGGCGGCGCGCAGCAGCGTGCCGTCGCCGCCGAGCGTGATGACAAGGTCGGCACCATCCACGTCGGGCGTACTCTGGATCTTGGAGCGCTGGTCGGCAGCCCAAGCGACCTCGTAGCCCTGGCGCGTCAGCCAGAGCTCGAGCATCAGGCCGCTCTCGACCGCCTCTTGCTTGTAGTAATTGGGAACCAGAAAGACCTTCATAGCGTTGCAGCTTTCTCACTCAAAGCCGATACCTGGGATTGCAACTCGTCATCGGAGTGCTCGCTGGGGGCAAACCTCGTGCCGTACAGGAAAAACTCCACGTTGCCCTTGGCGCCATGGATGGGCGACACGCACACGTCAAGCGGGAACAGGCCCTTGGCGGCAAAGAGCTCAATCGCCGCCACGAGCGTGTCAACACGCACAGTGGGATCTGTCACGATACCGCCCTCGCCCACCAGCGCCGCCGGAGCCTCAAACTGCGGCTTCACGAGCGTGCAGAACGACCCCGTCGGCGTCAGGCACGCCAGCACGGCGTCGATGATGTTCGCGATGCTCGTAAACGACACGTCGCACACGGCCAGGTCGATTGCGTCGCCGTAGCCGAGCTCGGGCAGCTGCGTCACGTTGGTGCGCTCGTGGAGCGTCACGCGGTCGTCTTGGCGCAGCGACCAATCAAACTGGGCACGGCCCACGTCGACCGAAACGACCGTGGCGGCACCGCGCTTGAGCAGGCAATCGGTAAAGCCGCCGGTAGAGCAGCCTACGTCCAGGCAGGCAAGGCCCGTGGGATCGATACAAAACGCATCGAGCGCACCCTCAAGCTTAAGGCCGCCGCGCCCAACGTACGGAATGCGCCCCTTAACGTGCAGTGGCAGGCCCGGCGTCACCTTAAGCCCCGGAGAGGTCAAACGCTCACCGCCGCTCGAGACCAAGCCGGCCATAAGAGTGCGAAGGGCATCCGCGCGATCGGCGCAGATGCCCTGTGAAATCAGTTCGTCATCGAGACGCACGCGTTTCATGAATGCCATCAACCATTCGTATCCGGGGATGCAGCCTGCCTATCTTGGGACTCGTTTGCCGCATCCTCATCGTATTCCTGCTCGAGCTTGTCGGCCTCACGCGGCGTCAGCTCAAACTTGTCGACCATATCGACCGCACGGGAACCAAGCTCAATAGCCTCGTCAAACAAATCGAGCGAACGCTCCAGGGACGTATCCTTGGAGCGAACGGTGGCGATGATCTGGTCCAGGCGATCCGAGATCTCATCGAAGTTGCGGACGGAACCCTCTGGCATGGCTACTCCTCGACGGAGTCGGCCTCGACGGCCTCAGCAGCGTCCGGATCCTCGGCAAGTACACCGGCGGCAGCCTGAGCGGCAGCGACCTTGGCGGCCGCCTCGGCAGCCTGCGCCTCCTCGCGAGCGCGATCCTCGGCCAGCAGCTCTTGGTACAAATCCTCACCCGGCAGCTCCTCGCTGCGAGCGATCTTGCCCAGCACGCCGTTGACAAACGATGCGGACTGGTCGGTGCCATAGGCCTTGGCAAGTTCGACGGCCTCGTTGATAACAATAGCGTCCGAGACCTCCTCGTCGGTGAGGAAGCGCATCTCGTAGACGGCGATACGCAGCAGGTTGCGGTCGGCGCCGGGCATGCGCATAAGATCCCAGTTCTTGGCGACGGCGCGCAGGGCACAGTCGATGCGATCGATATGCTCGTAGGCACCGCGACAAAGCTCCAGCGCATAGGGGTCGAGGGGACCCTTCGAGATCAGGAAATCGCCCTCGAGGACGCGCTCGAGCGGACTGTCCGTGGCCTCGGCCTGGAACAGCAGCTGCAGCGCCTGACTGCGGGCAAGCGTGCGCCCGCGATAAACCTTAAGGCTCAAAGGTTACTCCTTGGGGAAAACGAGGCCGTCGATGCAAACGTCAACGCGCTCGACCTCAACGCCCACCTGGGCATCGATGGCAGCGACCACGGCAGCGCGAACGGCCTCGGCGAGTTTCTTGAACGGATAGCCAAAGAACACCACAACGCGCACGGTGAGTGCGAGCTTGTCGCCGGCGACCTCGGTCTCGACCGCCGGCTCGGAAGCCGGGGCCTTGGACGAGAGCATCATGGAGACAAGGTTGGTGGCAAGGTCCTTGACGCCAACGGAGGCGATGCCCTCGACATCCGTGACGGCGCGCGAGACGATGGCGGTCAGAACATCGGGCGAAATGCCGATGCCGTCAATCTTGATTTCCTGGGGCATGAGTCCTCCTAGAAGAGTTGGTTGCTAGACGCGGGAGACGAACTTGCCGTCGCGGGTGTCAACCTTGATGACCTCGCCCTCGTTGAGGTACATGGGGACCTGGATGACAGCGCCGGTGTCGATCGTGGCCGGCTTGGTGGAACCCTGAACGGTGTCGCCCTTAAAGCCCGGGTCGGTCTGGACGATGGTGGTCTCGATGAACATCGGCGGGGTCACGCCCATGAGCTCATCGTCGGCGAAGAGCAGCTGGCAGATGTCGTTCTCGCGCAGCCACTTGGAGTTCTCGCCCACCATGTCCTCGGGAACAGGAACCTGCTCATAGGTCTCATTGTCCATGAAGATGTAGTCGGTGCCATCGTTGTAGAGGTACTGGAACTCACGGGTGGTGAGCATGACGCTCTCGAACTTGGTGCCGGCGTTGCAGGTGTTCTCGACGACGCGGCCGCTCTTGATGTCGCGGGTCTTGTAGCGCACAAATGCGCCGCCCTTGCCCGGCTTGACATGCTGGAACTCGACGATGGTGTAGACCTTGTCCTTAATGCGGAGACCGAGGCCGTTCTTGAAGTCGGCGGTAGAAATGGTAGGCATATCGACCTTTCTTGTTATGGGCAGAACGCACAAGCGTCCAAATTACATACGACCAAAATTATACACTTGCAGACGGCGCCTGCAGCGAGCGCATAAAAAGAGAATGCGGGGCGTCCGAATCGATCCGGACGCCCCGCCCCAAAATCTATCGAAATGAGCTAGCAATCGATGACGTGGAGGTCATGCGGCGTCTTGGTGAAGGGCTCGTAGCCGTTCTCGGTGACCACGCCGTAGTCCTCCAGGCGCACGCCGCCCACGCCGGGCAGGTAGACGCCGGGCTCCATGGTGATAACCGAGCCAACCTCGATGATATTCTTGCTGCGGTTGAAGTTGGGCAGCTCGTGGATGTCGATACCAACGCCGTGGCCCAGACCATGGTTGTAGTAATCGCCATAGCCGGCATCGCCGATGATCTTCTTGGAAAGCTTGAAAATGTCGTTGCCCTCGACGCCCGGATGGATAGCGGCGACGCACTCCTCGTGGGTGCGGCGTACGAGCGCGTACAAGTCGAGCTGCTCCTGGGTGGGCTCGCCCATCACGACGGTGCGCGTCATGTCGGAGCGGTAGTCGCAGTAGCCCGCGCCGTAATCCATGAGGACGAAGTCGCCCTTCTCGATCACGCGATCACTCGGGACGGCATGCGGGTTGGCGGTGTTGGGGCCGCTTGCCACGATGGAGCCGAAGGCCAGGCTGTCGGCGCCGTTGGCGAACATAAAGTTCTCGAGCTCGTTGCGGACCTGTTTCTCAGTCATACCGGGCTTAATATAGCCGAGCATGTGCTGGAAGGCGGCGTCGGTGATCGACTGCGCGTGGCGCATGAGCTCGATCTCCTCGGCGTCCTTGATGGCGCGCATCTTACGGATGTCGTCATGCATCAGCGGCAGCATGCAGGCAACGGAGCGGTCCTCCAGGCCACGCTGAATACCCTGGTAGAAATTGATCTGCATGTCGTCCTCGACAGCGCAGACGCGGCACTTGTTGGCCGCGATCTTGCCGGCGACCCAGCCGGGGATGGTGCCCTCGTCCATGTCGTAGACCCAGGGGCTGCCGGCGGGCGTGTTCTCCTCAAAGCTGTTGAGATAGCGCGAGTCGGTATGGAACAGGCACTGGTCAGCCGTAATAAACGCAGCGTGCGGGAACTCGAAGGTGTAATCGAAGACGCCCTTGACGCCCGTAAGCCAACGAAGGTTGGCCTCGTCGCGCACCACGATAGCGTCGTAGCCGCGCTCAACCATCAGGGCACGGACACGCTCGATACGACCGGCAGGACCGGCAGCAAACTCAGACATGCAGATTCCTTTCTTGTTGTCTCAAAAAGTGCGGGACGGGTCTCAACCGAACGACGGAATAGCATGTGATCCACGACCGATTGAAACCCGCCCCTCAACATGATACGAAAGACGATGGATGTCAATAAATCTTAGAGCAGTTCTTTGCGAGAAGCCAAGTAGGCGTGAGCATGGCGCTCAAGAACCTCGTCCTCAACGCTCGTGAGACGAATGGCGCCGAGTGACGCGGGCAGCGGCAACATACTGCGGTTCGAGCGGACAAACTGCTGCCTGCGGAACTCCTCGATATATGCGGCGGGCTCCAGATCGAAGGCAAGCTCCTCGATACCAAAGTCCTCCAGGCAGTCATCGACCTCAAAGACGTAATCGATATCGAAGTCGCAGGCATCATGTGCAAGGCGCGCCTCAAAGCGCATGCCCTCGGACAACAGCTGGTAGGCAGGGACCTGCGAAGCGGCATCGCCCAAGCAGGCGCGCAGGGTGCGTTCCCCCATCTTGCCAAAATCGAGCGCATGGCGAGCGCTCGGGTTCGTGGCCGTCAGCACGTCCTTGCGGGCAGTCTGAGACCATTGGACGGCATTGACGAGCGCGACCTCCTCACCAGCAAGAATCTCGGGAACAGTCTCAATAAACTGATTCCAGCGCGACTTGCTGCTCGAAAGCATGGTGCCAACAAGTACCGCATAGCCGAGCTTGAGGTCCTCGGGGTCCGCTTCGCGAACAAGGTCGAGGTCACACACGACCAAGCCCGGTTCGGGACGGAACGCGATAGCGGGAAGCGCATTGGCCGACGAGGCGACGAGCGGCTTCATGGTCGTCGCGACCGTGAGCATGGCGTCGAAGGTCGTCGGCAACAGCGCGCACTCAGTTCGGCCGCACCACTGGTTGGCGCACCAGCTAACAACCGAGCAGGTTGCGGCATCGCCAACGGCGACAACCAGATCGTCGCAGGTAACGCCGTTGGCAGACAGGGCGCCAAAGATAGCATCGGCGTCGGCCAGCGTAGCACCGGCAGGCGAAACCTCGAGGACGAGCGGCGACACGGCAAAGCCGGCATCGACCAGAGCGTGCTCAACGATCTCGCCAAAGCGGTCGGAAACAGCGCTGTTCCAGACAACCATCGCACGCTTGGGCTTGCCCACGGCCGAGGCAAACATACGCGACAGCTCACTAAAAGCGTTAAAGCCGACGCGAACATCGACACTGCGATTTTGGAAATTGATCAGTTGACGGCGAATCATAGCAGTCCACGCTCCAAAAGCATCTCGGCACAAAGGTAGGAAACGTCCTCGAAGGACTTGTTGCGAATATCAAGGGTAATATCTGCGGCCTGGCGATACAGCGGACGGCGATGCTCAAACAGGCGCGCGGCATGCTCGGGCGAGCGGAAATCGGGGCGCGTGTCGGACCGACGAATCTGGCGAATCGAATCCTCGAAGTCGCCCTCGAGGTACACGCACGTACCCATATCGTGCATCAGCTCAATATTCACCGGTGTCTCGACGATACCGCCACCGCACGAAACCAACAAGCTGCGCTCGCTTTGGAGCGAACGGAGCGCCGAGGTCTCGAGCTCGCGAAAACGATCCTCGCCCTCGGTCTCAAAAATCTCGGTTACCGACTTGCCGCAACGGCGCACGACCAGGCGGTCGGTATCGATAAAACGCCGATTGAACATGGTGCCGACGTTGCGCGCGAGCGTCGACTTGCCCGCGCCCAAAAAGCCGATAAAGAAGATATGGTCGCAGCCGTGTTTGATGTGCTGAGACATGGTGAAACCTATTCCTCGCAGGGAAGGTCGCGCAGGGCCCGGCGCTCAAAAATACGGAAGATCTGCGTATACCACAGGTCCTGCGTCGCCTGCGGCTTTACCAGGATGGTATCGACGCCGGCTAAATTGCCACTCCACACGTCAGTGTAGAGCTGATCACCGATCAGTACCGCCTCGTCGGCCGTGGCGCCGAGGCGCTTAAGACCCGCCTTGAGGGCAAACGGCGCCGGCTTCATGGCGTGGCTAATGGCCTCGAGTCCCAGCTCGCGCGCAGAGCTCATGACCTGGTCGCGATGCCAGTTGTTGGACACCATGCACAGCTTAAAGCCTTTGGCGCGGGCGGCGTCAAGCCAAGCGGAAACCGCGGCGGGAACCTGCTCGGTGTCGCGCGGCACCAGGGTGTTATCGCGATCGAGCAGAATGGCGCGTTTGCCGTCGGCCCACAGGGTATCAAGGTCGATGCGATCGACCGAGGCAACGTATCGTTTGGGGCTAAAAATCCTCATGCTAATTCCAAGACTGTTGATGCTCTTCGTAGGTTTGCGAGAAGTACTCCTCGTCCTGTGTAATGTAGAAATACAGGTCATCGGAGTCGGTCGGCTCAAGGGTGGCCTTGAGCGCCTCGAGCGACGGAGAGCAGATGGGCGTGGGCGGCAGGCCCTCGTGCTTATAGGTGTTATACGGGCTATCGCTCTGCAGGTCGTCGGCGGTAACCTCGCCGCCGGTGACATACATCATGGTCGCATCGCTGTTGAGATAACGCAGACCGTCGAGCTTGCCGGCAAGGCGGTTGTAAAAAACCGAGGCCACGTGCGCACGTTGATCGGCGTTGAGGCCCTCGCGCTCAACAATAGAGGCCAAGTTAACGATGTCGTAGTCGGACATCTCCACACCGTAGCGTTCCATGATCTTCGCCTCGCAGCTGGCAAAGTCAAGCGACTTGTACTCGGTCTTAAACTGATCGAGCATGGCGCGAATCACATCATCGGCCGTCGGCGAATCGCCCAGCGAATAGGTCTTGGGGAACAAGAAGCCCTCGAGCGAATCATTGGCCGCGCCCCTAAGGAAGCTATAGTCGTCCACGTAGTTGGAGGCCTTGGCCTGGTTGAGGAAGTCTTCCTTAGAGATGCTATTGTAGGCCTGGGCCACACGGTCGGCGACTTGATCGACCGTCAAGCCCTCGGGAATCGTCAGCGCATTGGAGCCAGCGTTGGGGCCTTCCATGAGTTGCTGAACCACCTTAGTCGCGTCCATGAGCGTGGTGAACGAATAAGTACCAGGCTTGAGCGACATATCGGCGTTGAGCTTTTTCACCGCCGCATAGTAATCCTTGGGATTTTCGACGATATGGTTCTCAGAGAGAATCGAGGCGATCGTATCGCCCGAAGCACCGTCAGGAATGGTCACCTTAACCTGCTGACCAGCCGTGACATTCGAATCCTCACCGACAAAGAAGCCCTTGACGGCCGGCACGACAAAGAAAACGATCGCGACAAGCGCTAGCACGGCGACGACGACGCCGATAATCATAGGCACCGGGGAGCTTTTCTTTTGGGCACCGCGACGAGCATGCGTGTTGTAGCTCGATCGCGTGGCCGGAGCAACGCCGTGCGAACCGCGAGCGTGATGCGAATGCGATTGGGGGGCCTGTGCTCGCTGGGTAGGTGCCTGCTGCTTAAAGCGGGTACCGCCTGCAGGCTGGGCCGTACGAGCAGTGGGCTGTCGAACCGTCCGCTGAGCAGGTTGAGCCAAACGAGAGGAGGACTGCACCGGGCGCGCGGCAGGCTGAGCTGCGCGCTGCGTCGGCTGTGCCGGACGCTGGCCAGGCTGGGCAGGGCGCGGCGCAGGCTGCCGTGTACGATTCTGCTGGCGCGGATCGGAAGCGCTAGGCATGCGAAACCTCCTCGTTTTTACGATCGAGCCATGTCTGCAAGAACAGGCTGGCGGCGATCATGTCAATCTTGCCCCTCATCTGCTTTTCGTTGAGTCCCTGCTCGCGCAGGATTCGCTTGGCCTCCTGCGAGGACAGACGCTCGTCCTCAAACTCCAGCGGAAGTTCGAGCTCGTCGGCAATCTTTTGGGCCACTGCGGCGACGCGCTCGGCCTGGGGGCCGGGCTCACCTGCCATGGTCAAGGGACGTCCACTTACCAGGATATCGGGCTCATAGTCCTCGACCAGGTAGCGAAACGTCTTTGCCATACCAGTGACCTCGGCAGCCGAAAGCACCTTGACAGGCATCGCCATCTTGCCATCACGGCTCGAGACGGCAATGCCAATCCTGGTCTCCCCTATGTCCAGTGCGAGCGCGACCACAGCGACTACTTAGGTTCTTAGGCGCCGAGCGCGGTCTTGGCGGCCGCGAGGGCATCGGCGATACCGGCAGCATTCTTGCCACCGGCCTGGGCCATGTTGGGACGACCGCCACCGCGACCATCGACCAGGCCCGCGATCTGCTTGATCACGTTGCCGGCGTGGAAACCGGCCTTCACGGCGTCATCGGAGCCGGCGGCGAGCAGGGCCGGGGTGCCCTTCTCGGTAACGCTGGCAACGACGCAGGCGACGGGGCCGGCAACCTTCTGGTGCACGGTATCCCACACATTGCGCAGGTCAGCAGCCTCAAGACCCTGAAGCTCAGCGACGACGAGCTTGTAGCCGTTCAGCTCGACAGCGCCCTCGATGGCGCCAGAGATAGCATCGGAGGAGCCACCGGTGAGTGCCTTCTTGAGCTTGTTGGACGTCTCGCGCAGCTCGGCCTGCAGGTTCTCCACGCGGGCGGGAACCTCGTCAACGCGGCACTTGAGCGCAGCGGCAGCGGCGTCAACGAGCGCCAGGCGGTCGGCCATGTAGTCGAGAGCGCCCTTGGAGGTCACAGCCTCGATACGGCGGACGTTGGAGCCCGTGGAAGACTCGGAGATGATCTTGAACAGGCCGATCTCGGCAGTGTTGGCGGCATGCGTACCACCGCAGAGCTCACGGGAGAACGGCTGATCCTCGGCGCCCACGGAGACAACGCGGACGACGTCGCCGTACTTCTCGCCAAACAGGGCGACAGCACCGGCGGCCTTGGCCTCGTCGATGCCCATGACGCGGGTCACGACCGGCTTGGAAGCGAAGATCTGCTGGTTGACCAGGTCCTCGACAGCCTTGAGCTGCTCGGGGGACAGGGCCTCGAAGTGCGTGAAGTCAAAGCGCAGGTGCTCGGGCGTCACCAACGAGCCAGCCTGGGAGACATGCTCGCCTAGGACCTGCTTAAGCGCGGCGTCGAGCAGGTGCGTGGCGGTGTGGTTGCGACGCAGGAAGCCACGGCGCTCGGCGTCGAGCGCGGCGGTCACGGTAGCACCGACGGTCAGCGTGCCCTCGGCGACGTGGCCGACGTGGGCATACAGGCCGTTGTGGTTCTTGGTATCGGAAATGGTCAGCGCAACGCCCTCGGCGGAAAGCTCGCCGGCGTCGCCCTGCTGGCCGCCCATCTCGGCGTAGAACGGGGTACGGTCGAGCACGACCTCGACGTCCTCGCCCGCAGCGGCGGAATCGACGGACTCGCCGTTGCGCACGATGGCGACAACCTTGGCGCCATCGATGACGTCGTTGTCATAGCCGTCGAACTCGGTCGCGCCAACCTTGTCGGAAAGCTCGACCCACACGTCGTTGAAGCTGCCCCAGGCATCGCCCTTGGCGTTGGCGCGGGCACGGGCCTTCTGGTCCTCCATGCAAGCGGTAAAGCCATCCATGTCGACGTCGTGACCGGCGGTGCCGGCGATCTCGACAGTCAGGTCAATGGGGAAACCAAAGGTGTCGTGAAGCTTAAAGGCAACATCGCCCGGAAGGACAGCGCCGTCGGCGAGCGCGGCCAGGGCCTCGTCCAGGTAAACGCGGCCGTTGTCGAGCGTCGTTGAGAAACGCTCCTCCTCGGAGGCGACGATGCCCTTAACGAGCGCGACGTTCTTGAGCAGCTCGGGATAAGCCTCGCCCATCTGAGCGTTGACCTCGTCGATAAACTTGGTCAGGAAGGCGCCCTCAATGCCCAGCAGACGACCGTGGAACACGGCACGACGGAGCAGGCGGCGCAGGACGTACTCGCGGCCCTCGTTACCGGGCAGGATGCCGTCCGAGATCATAAAGTCGACGGCACGGGAGTGGTCGGCGATGATGCGCAGGGAGCGGCTGGCGCCGGAGTAATCGTCGGCGTCATAGGTCTTGCCGCTGATCTCCTCGCCGAGTTTGATGAGGTGCTGCATCAGATCGCCGTCGTAGTTAGCGGTCTTGTGCTGCATGATGGCGGCCATGCGCTCCAGACCCATGCCCGTATCGAGGTTGCGGTGCGGCAGCTCCGGCATGGAGCCGTCCTCCTGGCGGTCGTACTGGGTAAACACGAGGTTCCAGAACTCAAGGAAGCGGTCGCAGTCGCAGCCAGGCTTGCAATCGGGGCTGCCGCAACCGACCTCTTCGCCCATGTCAAAGTAGATCTCGGAGCACGGACCGCAGGGGCCGGTGGGGCCAGCGGCCCAGAAGTTGTCGTCCTCGCCCAGGCGGGAGATGTGATCCTCGGCAACGCCCAGAGAGCGCCACACGTCGTGGGTCTCGTCGTCCTCGGTAAAGACGGTAAAGTACAGGCGGTCGAGCGGAAGCTTGAACTCCTTGGTGATGAGCTCAAAGGCCCAAGCGCAAGCCTGCTGCTTGGAGACGCCGCCAAAGGAGAAGTCGCCGAGCATCTCAAAGAAGGACAGGTGACGGCCGTCTTCGCCGATGCAGTCGATGTCGTTGGTGCGGACACACTTCTGGCAGGAGATCGCGCCGATCTCCTTCATGGTCTTCTTGCCCTGGTAGTACTCCTTAAACTGGTTCATGCCGGCGTTGGCAAGCAGCAGCGAAGGATCGTCGGGGACGAGGGACGAAGAAGGATAGAGCTTAAGACCGCGCTCCTCAAAGAAGTTGAGGAACTTAGAGCGAATCTCGGCCGTAGTCATTGACGGGTAATCAGCACTCATAGAGGGAATCTCCTCGGTTTCACATCGAAACAGTTCAAACGTAACGATATTACCATCCCACCGCGCCTGTGCAAAAAAGAGGGCCGCCAAACAGCGACCCTCCAGCGAAAGTGCACGTTATTTAGGTCTGTCAAATACTTTGAAAAAAATGATTTTGGTAAAATTTCATATAAGAATCGTCCGGAAGGAGCGATCGATGAATAGCAAACGGTTTGTCGTGAATGCACTAACCTCAGTAGCCCTTTTAGCAATCTTCGCTTACTCGAGCTGGTATGTGAACCAGCCGAGATTTGGCTACGCATTGTACGCAGTAACATCTGGCGATAAAGCGTATTACACCCTAAGCGCAATTGACACCATCTTTTTCTATGTGGCTGGCCCCTTATCAATCGCTTTGATCGCGTTTATTGTTATTTACAACATCAAGAAACGCTAACAGGGCCTATTTGGAATCCGAATCGTCCATGGAGCCGTCGATGCCGGTTTTGGTGTCGTCGTCAGAGCTTGTGTCGTCGTCCTTGGCAAAGGGGTTCTTAAAGAAACCCGTCGCGTCGGGCTGCAGGCCTGAGAGCTTAATCCAGGGATTATCGAGCTCGGGCTTGGGCATGGCCTTGGCCTCGGGCGCGGTCTCGTTGCCGATGAGCTCGGACTCATAGATGAACGTATCGTCTCCGAGCGCGTCGTAGGCGGCGACCGGGTTACCCTCGGTATCGCGATACGGAGTGCCCTTAAACACGGCGCCGTCGTATGCCACGAGCTGACGGCCGGTCTCGTTCTCAAAGTAGTAGACGAAGATGCCCTTGAGGGCCGCGCACAGCGGAATGGCGATAACCATGCCGATGGGGCCCATGAGTGCCGAACCGATAACGAGGGCCGTCAGGCTCATAACGGGATGAACCTGCACCGAGCTCTGCATGACCTTAGGCGAAATGACATTATCGGTGACGTTTTGAGCCACCATGGTCACGACAAGCGTCCATAACGCCAGCATAGGGCTGAACATAAAACCGAGCACCGTGGCGATCGCCGCGCTCACCCAGGGACCGACAACCGGAACCAAGTGCATAATGCCGGTAAAGATGGCCATGAGCGCTGCGTATGGATGGCCAATGAGCGTAAAGCCGATAAAAGCCAAAAAGCCACCGCAGATGGAAGTCACGACCATGCCGCGCATATAGCCGCCGACCGAACGTGAAAGGATGGCAACCATAAAGCGGTACGAGGTCTCTTTTTCCTGTCCGATGATGGTGCAGACCTCGTGGTGCATACGGGGATAGTCGCAGGCCAACCAATAGGCAAGCACCAAGCCCAGGAAGATGACGAACAGCTGCGAGGCCGTATTGGTAATGAGCGGGAATACACCGCGACCGAGCTCGGCAGCGATTTGCGAGACGTACTTGGACGCTACGGTAACCAGCGAAGAAAGATTGTCGTCCAGATACTCCTTGAGCGGCGTGTTGTTGAGCGTCTTGGCGTGCGAGAGCATCTCGTTGAGATCGCCACCCGCAACACGAAGCTGCTCGGGCAGGCGGCTCAGGACTTCCATGATTTGACCGAGCAAAATAGGCGATAGGATGCAGACGACGCCGACGAGCACGGCAACAACCACAATGAGTGCGATGAGCGAACCGAGGCCACGTCCGACGCCGTGATGCTCGAGCCAGTTGGTGATCGGAGACATCACAAAAGCGATGATGGAACCGACAGCGAGAAACTCGATGACCGGTGCCAGCATGCCCATAAGGTTAAAGATGACGGCAGCGATGACAATGCAGCCGACGACGCCCCAAATGCGCAGCGTCAGAATGCGGGTATCGCGAAGCGTGCGGTCGATTTGTTGGGGGTGCTCACTCATGAACGAACCATCACTCCGTCGGGGTCGATCTTATCTTGAATCTTCTTAAGGGTACGGCGCAGCAGGCGCGAGACCTGCACCTGCGAGATGCCAAGCTTCTTGGCAATCTCGATCTGGGTCATGCCCTTAACGAAGCGCAGCTCGATAACCTCGCGCTCGCGCGGCGAGAAATCGCGGATGGCTTCCTCGATTACCAGGCGGTCATCGGTAAAGTCGAGCTCGTTGTCGTCGTCGGCATAGCGATCGAGAATCGAAGGCGCATCATCGGAATCGGACGCACCGGGGGCCTCGATGGGCACCGAGGTGTAGGCCGAGGACGATTCCATGGCTTCGAGCACCTCGTCGACGGTCACGCCAAGGTAATCGGCGATTTCCCCAACCTTGGGCGAGCGCTGAAGCTCGTTGGTAAGCTTATCGGTGGCCTGGTTAACCTTGGCAGAGAGCTCCTGCAGACGACGCGGCACGCGCACACTCCAGCCCTTGTCGCGGAAGTGGCGCTTAATCTCGCCCAAGATGGTGGGCGTGGCAAACGTCGTGAACTCGAGTCCGCGCTCGGGATCAAAGCGATCGATAGCCTTGAGCAAGCCCAAGTACCCGACCTGCAAAAGGTCATCGAGCGGCTCGCCGCGGTTCTTGAATTTGTTGGCAAGAAACCTTACCAGGTTCATATGGGACATGACGAGTTGCTCGCGAGCATCCGGATCACCGGTCTCCTTATAACGACGAAACAGCTCGCGGGTTTTCTCCTTGTCCCAAGCGGTCTTGCCGCTCCGGGAGCGTTCGGTCATATTAGATATCCGCCTTGAGGTCGAGGGAAAGCGTTAGGGGCGCTGTAGTCTTTTCGTAGGAGTCGCACACACTCGCCAAAATGAGCTCGGCATACACGGCAGCCTGGTCATCCTCATCGACAGTCGCCTGGTCGCCAAAAGTAAAGGTCATGCCCACATGCGATTCGTCGACATCGAATTTGATCGAGATATCGTCGGAATCAACAGCCGTGCAGCCAAAGATGAAGGCTTCTTCGGCAGCCATACGAATGTCCTCGATGCGATCGACGGACATAGAGCACAGGGCGCCGACGTTGGCGGCCGTCATGCGCACCAAGCGCGCGAGACGCGGATCACCGGCAACGCTCAGCGTAATGGGGCAGGTTGCTTCGCTACTCATCGCAGGACTCCTCGGAGGTCTCGGCAGGCGTATAGGTGTAATACTGAGCAGGCTTAGCAGCGGGCTTCTGAACATCATCGTCGTCAGCAGCGGCATCGTCGTCGCCAATCAGAACGCGCTCAGTGGGCTGCTCGGCCTCGGCGGCGGCAGCGGCGAGCTTGCGATCGGCGTCGGCTGCAGGAGCCTTCACCTTATTGAAGAGCTTCTGCACGGCGCCAGCAGCAGAATCAGTTACGCTCGATACGGCATTGCTGGCCTCAGCCACGCTGCCCGTGACCTCGGAGATGTCGCGAACGACCGCCTCAACCTCAACGAGGTTAGACGTCAGAGCATCAACGGCAGTCTTGCTCGACTTGAGGAGCGGCTCAACCTGTGCCAGCGCGGGGGTGAGCTCATCGACAGCGCCATCGAGCTTTGCCACCACGGGCTGTGCCTCGGCAAGCGTATTGTTAAGGTCGCTCACGGTCTTATCGAGCGAGTCAACGACGGTGCGGGTCTTGCGCAGCGTGAGCGCGAGCTCGACAACAGCCCACACGCCGGCAACGGCGAGCACCAGCAGGGCGATTTGAATGGGACTCATACAAGCCTCCCGAAGGAATCGAAATACAGACGTTTTTCATGGTACCCCAAAGAAGGGCAAAGATACCCAAAGGGAATGTGCGAGGCGCCAATGGCCTACTTGGGAGCGTTGCCGCTACGGTCGCGCTCGCTTTGCTCCACACGCCACTCTTCCCAACCGCGGCCGGCAGGCTGCCAGAACGCGCCGCGCTCCAACCCCTCGGGCAAATAGCGCTGATCGACCCAGCCTTCGGGATAATCGTGCGGGTACTTGTATACACCATACTCGTCGCTGCCGGGACGGTGACGATCGCGCAGGTAGCTGGGCACCTCGCGAAGACCACTGCTGTGGATATCGGCCAGCGCCGCATCGATCGAGGCCTCGCACGCGTTGGACTTAGGCGCCAGACACACATAGAGCGCAGCCTGAGCCAGGTTGATGCGACACTCGGGATAGCCAATGACCTCGGCAGATTTAAATGCGGCATGCGCCACCAAAAGCGCCTGCGGGTCGGCGTTGCCAACATCCTCGGAAGCCTGAATCATAATGCGGCGAGCGATAAACTTGGGATCCTCCCCTGCATCGATCATGCGCGCGAGCCAATAGATCGTGGCATCGGGGTCGCTGCCGCGCATAGATTTAATAAACGCACTGATAATGTCGTAGTGCATGTCACCGTTTTTGTCATACGAAAACCCACGACGTGGATTGGCGATCTTCACGTCATCCACGGTAATGGGATAGCGTTCCCCGGCCGCCGGCGCTGGCGTTCCCTCAATATCGGGACGCGTAACGGCAATCTCACTCGCAAGCTCGAGCGTCGTGAGCGCCGAGCGCGCATCACCCGCGGCCAGCGTGCAAATGGTCTTGACTGTATCCTCATCGGCCGAGAACTTACCGTTTAAACCCTGCGGCGCCTCGAGCGCACGCTCAATGAGCATGGCGATATCCTCGTCCTTCAGGTGCTCAAGCTCTACCACACGCCCACGCGAGAGCAATGCCGAGTTGACCTCAAAGTACGGGTTTTCCGTCGTGGCGCCAATCATAATGACGGTGCGGTTCTCAACCGCATGCAGTAAGGCATCCTGCTGCGACTTAGAGAAGCGATGGATCTCATCGATAAACAGAATGGTGCGGCGGTCGTAGGTGTTCAGACGGGTCTTAGCCTCATCGATTACGCGGCGCAGGTCCTTCACAGTGCCCGTCACGGCGCTGACCTCGACAAACTCGCTCTTGGTATGGTTGGCGATAATGTGGGCCAGCGTCGTCTTGCCCGTGCCAGCCGGGCCGTACAGAATCACGCTCGACAGCACGTCATGCTCAATCGCGGCGCGCAGCCACGAGCCCTTACCGACGGCCTTTTGCTGGCCCACATACTCGTCGAGCGAATCGGGGCGCATACGCACCGCAAGCGGCGCATTTTTAAAGGAGCGCTCGCGCGTCGAAGCAGAAAAAAGGTCGTCCATAGCCATCCCGTGCATTAATCAAAATCGTTGTTAACCAACAGTATACCGAAAGGATACGAACTACCGTTCGTTAATATAGGTGCGGTGCGGAAACTTTAGACCTGGGAACAATTTGCTCGTCAGCTCGCAGAAATAACCATCCGTCATGCTTGCGATGTAATCGACGACGGCCTGATCCTTGTCGTCCTGCCAGGCATAGGTGCGATCGTAGTAGGAAAGCTGCTGCTCAATGCGCGAAACATGATGCTTAAAGATGTAAGAGAACTCGTCGCCTTTATTTAGATCCTGCAGGCAACGGTCGTAGAGCTTTTCGAAGGCCTCACGCAACTCTGCCTCGGAATCACCTTCGATACCGCCCTTGCTATAGATCTTCTCGTAGTTCTCGCGCTTCGCCCGGCGGATCTCCTCAAACAGGTCCTCGCTCATCTCGATACGCGGTTTGCCATAGCTATGCTCAACGATATCGATGGAAGCGTGCGTGAGAATCCAGCTGTTATAGGCGCCGCCCCGACCATCGTCAAAAGCGTCGGGCGACAGCAGGCCCGCCGCAATGGCGTCCTGACGATCACGACCGACGTAGGCGAGGATATCCGAGATACGCACCACACAGCCCTCGAGGGTCATGGGGCGCAGGTGCTCGATCGCGCCATAGCCCGTGGCAATGCAGTCCTCGACGGTACGGTCGAACTGGTCAAACGACGCCATGTCCGAGAGTTCAAAGACACGCTGCTCGTACTCGCCGTTATGGCACAGCACGCCGTCGAGCGTCTGGAGCGACACGTTGCGGCCGTACAGCGCGTCGAGCACGCGGACGGACTGCACGTTATGGAAAAAATAACGACCCGTACGCTCGTGATAGATATCGTTGAGGAAACGCTCGCCGGCATGGCCAAAGGGCGTGTGGCCCAAATCGTGGCCCAGGCCAATCGCCTCGATCAAATCGCAGTTGAGGCCCAGGGCACGGCCGATATCGCGGGCAATGCGCGAGACAAGCTGCACATGAAGGCCGCGCCGCGACAGGTCGTCGTTGCTGCGAAAGCTAAAGACCTGCGTTTTGCCTGCATAACGCGTGTACGCAGGAAGATGAAGAATCTTTTCGGTATCGCGCATAAACGCCGGACGCATAAGCGTGCCTTTGTCGGCAGCGCGATCTATACGACGAATGACCTGGTCGTCGCAGCATCGATAAGGATTAACGACACCCGAGGCGCGGTCGGCGGCGATACGCTCGACCAGCTCGGGCGACAACGCCGCGGGAATGCGGTCCATGCGCGCCTTAATGACGGCCGTTTCTTGATTAGTTGCCATGGCATGCTCCTTAAAAAGGATGCGCAATCGGTTACAATGTCCAGCCCACGACCTCGATTATGGCAAATATCGGCACCAAAAACGGGAGCAATGGCAGGGAGCGCGATTTTGTGAAGAGGCAGGAGAGGGCCAGGACAAGGAGCGCGACGGCAAATGCCACGATGCCGCCCAGAGGGTCGAGCGTGCAAAGCGCGAAAAGCGCCTTGGCATCCCCCATGCCGATGCCGGGGGCCTGGCGGAAACGCCGCCAAAGCGACTCGGTCAGCACAAGGGAAAGGTACACGATAACGGCAGGACCGGCGTGGTCAAGCGCCGTGTTCAAGCCCCTGTCCAGCCAAACGCCTGCAAACGCCGCCACGGCGCATGCGGCGGCAAGCGCGTTGGGAAACCGCCGTTCACGGACATCAATCACCGCACCGGCAAAGGCGCAGATCCAAAAGGGAATATAGACCATTGAACACCTCCCGGGGCAGTCTCTCAAAAGCAAAAACCACCATAGAGGTGCCTGTCCCCTTCGTAGTGGTTTTGGTGGTGGTTATTTAGCGCCCTGCATGACCTCGTCGAGGGTAACGCTGACGGCATGCTGCGTCGGGACCCAGTCGACCTTTAGGAACAGTGCAGCCACCGTGATGGGGATATAGCTGAACATAAAGATCGGGAAGGTAAACAGGTTGGTCACCAGGCGCCACTTTTGCGCACAATGAATGTGCTTGTACTCGAAGATGGTCGTAAGTAGAGCCAGGATAAAGAAGGTCTGATACATCATCGCGAAGGTCATAATGAGCGAGGCGGCACAAGCCTGCATCTCGACCTCGGTGGCCATGAAGCCATGCGAAAGTCCGCCAACGATGAGGAAGGTCGCGTTGGCGAGCATGGAGATCAGGGACAGCAGCATACCCGGAGCAATCGTCATAAACATGTCGTAGGCGGCAAAGCGGTGATAACGGAAGGTCGACTTGACCAGATGCTTACCGTAGGTAAAGAACACCTGGTAGAAGCCCTTGGTCCAGCGCATACGCTGCTTCCAGGACGCCTTAAACGTCACGGGTTGCTCGTCAAAAAACTCCGCCGGCGCATAGCCAATGCGAATGCCGTGAATGGCGCAGAACGTGGTGAACTGAATATCCTCGGTCAGCGTGTGGAACTGCCAGCCGTGCATACCCTCAATAACGCTAGCCGAGATAAGGTAGCCCGAACCCGATACGGCGCAGGACGTCTTGCAGATGTTGCGCGCGTTGTTGAGGAAACGCGCCTCGCGCAGATACCAAGTGGCATTCGCTGCCGAGATCCACGAGCTTCCGAAGTTCTTGGAGTTACGATAGCTCGTGACCACATGGAAGCCCTGGTCAAAGGCATCATTCATCTTGGACACATAATCGCGGGCGATAACATTATCGGCATCGAAGATAAAGTAACCTTCAAAGGTGTCGGGATACTCGTTAAGGATACGGTCGAAACCAAAGTCCATGACCCAACTCTTGCCTTTACGGGCCAGGTCATTGCGCTCGTACACAATGGCGCCCGCCTCGCGCGCGAGCTGCGCCGTGTTGTCGGTGCAAGCATCGGCGACGACAAAGACCTCGATAAGCTCTGAAGGATAATCCTGGTCCTTGATGGAGCGAACGAGGTTGGCAATCACGGCCTCCTCGTTATGCGCCGCGATAAAGAAAGCATAGCGGTGCAGCTTTTTGGCCTTGGGAGGCGCGACCTCGCCGCGGAGAGCACCGATGACAAAGAAGACCACCTGGTACAGAAAGCAGACCGTGAGCAGCGTGACGACAATCTGGTTGAAGATCACGATGGGTGTGTTGGTTTGTAAAAAGGCGAGCATGCAGGCTCCCAGGAACGTGTTACGTAAACAACCGTATATCTTACCGCAGGCTTACCGAGTTCAAGAAACCACCTAATACTGGCTAGGCTTCGAGCAGGCCGAGCTGCGGTACGATTTCGTCGCCGGCAGCAGTGCGACCAAGCGAACGCGGGGCTAAGTCGTCGAGGACGGCGGCGAGATCCCACGGCAGCTCGTCGCGGCACTCAATGCGCTCTCCCGTCACGGGATGATCGAACGCCACGCGCCAGGAATGGAGGAATTGCCTGGTCAGACCCTGATCGGCACGCGCATCGCACTTACCGTAGAGCGGATCGCCCACGCAGGCGTGGTTGATATGGCGCATGTGCACGCGAATCTGATGCGTGCGACCGGTAAACAGGTGACACTCAACGAGTGTGTAGCCGTCATCAAAGCGCGTGGAATCAAAGCGCTCAAGGACCTTAAAGGTCGTGATGGCCTGGCGCGCAAAAGGATCATCGGAAACCGCCATCTTGACACGGTCACGTGTAGAACGGGCAATGCCGGTGTTAACGGTGCCCTCATCCATGGCGATATGACCGTGAACGAGCGTAATGTAGCGGCGGTCGAGCGTGCGCGTACGGATAAGATTTTGGAGCGCGCGCTGGGTGTCGTCGTCCTTTGCCGCAAGCATAAGACCCGAGGTATCGCGATCCAAACGATGTACGATACCGGGGCGGTCCTCGCCCTGCACGGTGCCCAGATGGTCGATACCGCAGTGATAGACCAGCGCATTCGCGAGCGTACCGCTCTCATGACCATGCGCAGGATGGCACACCAGGCCGCGCTGCTTGGAGAGCACGATGAGGTAGTCGTCCTCATAGCGAATGTCGAGCGGGATGGCCTCGGGAATCACGTCGGTGGGATCGTGCGGCTCGGGCAAATCAACCGAAATACGGTCACCGGCTCGCACGGCGTACTTTTTGGACAGGCAGGTCTCGCCATTGACTACTACGGCCCCGCCCTCAATCAGATGCGCACAGGCAGAGCGCGTGGGGCAGCCGTCGTTGGCGCCCAGATAGGCGTCGAGACGCTGGCCAGCGGCATCGTCGGCAACAAGGATATGGATGTCGGCCATTAACGCTCATTCCTTTCGCGAATCTTGCGGGCACGCTCCCCACGTTGTTTAGCCTTGCGCTTGGCGCGGGCCTCGTCACGGGCGTTAAGCTCGGCGGTCGCATCGACCTCACGGGCCGCGGGGCTCAAGAACATGTAACCGAAGAGGGCGAGCACGACGCCCACGGTAATGCCGATATCGGCCACATTGAAGACGGGGAAGTCGATGAAGGTGGTGGCAATAAAATCGGTCACGAAACCAAAGGCCAAACGATCGATAGCATTGCCGATAGCACCGCCCGCAACCATCGCCATGCCCACAACCTCAAGATGGGCGAGCTGAGGTGCACGAACGAGGTACACAGCAATAGCGATAATGACCGCCAACGCCAGCACGGCGAACGCAACGCCATGGCCCTCGCCCATGCTAAAGGCAGCTCCGATATTGCGGACAAACAGAAAGTCAATCACACCGGGGATAACGGTCACATGCAGAGCATCGCCCACGGCACGAACCGCAAGCTTGGTCAGCTGGTCAACAAACAGCACGGCCAACGCCACGCAACCAGCAACACCCAACCGCCAACGCAAAGTCGGCGTCATATCCCCAGCACGACCCAAATCAATCCCCTACCCTCAAGAACATCGAATTCCGTTTAACGCAATTAACCATCTTATATTGCCACACGCAGAGCGCACGACATATTCGCTAACGCCAGATAAATAACCAGCATAAAAAGAAAGCGGCATTCCGAAAAACAGAATGCCGCTTTTATTCAGCGGAGCAAATGGGCCGAAGGCGTCCAAATTCTCCCTATAACTAAAATGCCGAGTTACCGTGCCTTAAAGGGCATTCGCGCAGCGCTTGCAGATATGCGCGTGGCCGTTGTACTCGCCGACGGTGGTGCGGTAGTTCCAGCAACGGTCGCAGCACTCGCCTTCGGCAGCCTCGATGGCAACGGAAAGCTCCTCGCCCTGGGTCAGCTCAACATCGGAGACGATGTAGAACTCGGCCAGGTCGACAGCCTTATCACCGGTCAGCAGCGCATACATCTCGGCGGGAACGACCGCCTTGACGCGGACCTGCTGGCTCTTGGTGAAGGTACCGGCAGAGCGGGCATCCTCAAGGGCCTTGGTCACGGCGCTACGGAGCTCGAGCGAAGCCTCGAGCACGCCCTCGAACTCGTTAGCCTCGTCGACCGTGATGGGCGACTTGTACCAATCGAGCAGCGCGGCGTACTTCTGGTGGTCGACGCAGCCAGCAGGCGCATAGGCCATGGCCTCATCGACGGTGTAGGACAGGATCGGCTGCAGATCGCGCATGAGCATCGAGAAGAGCTCGGCGAGCACGGTCTGGGCGCTGCGGCGCTCGAGCGAGCCGGGCTTTTCACAGTACAGACGGTCCTTCAGGGCGTCGAGGTACACGTTGGAAAGCTCGGTAACAACAAAGTCGTAGAGCGCACGGTAGGCGCGCGGGAACTCGTAGCTAGCGAAGGCGTCGTCGACCTCGGCCTGGACCTGGGTCAGACGGGCGACCATGAGCTTGTCGAGCGGCAGCAGATCGGCAAAGGCGACGCCGTCAGTCTCGGGCTCAAACTGGCCCTCGAGCTCGGAGAGCAGGAAGCGCAGCGTGTTGCGGAAACGACGGTAGGCATCGGACGTACGAGCAAGAATCTCGTGGTCGATGGACACGTCGGAGCTGGTATCGACGGAAGCAACCCACAGGCGGATGATATCGGCGCCCATCTCGTCACAGACCTTGTTGGGGTCGATAACGTTGCCGAGCGACTTGGACATCTTACGGCCCTGGCCGTCGAGGGTGAAGCCCTGCGAGACGACCGCCTTGTACGGAGCATGGCCGTTGGCACCCACCGAGGTGAGCAGCGAGCTCTGGAACCAACCGCGGTGCTGGTCGGAGCCCTCGAGGTACACATCCGCCGGATACTCCAGCTCGGGACGGTACTCGCAGACGGCCTTCCAGGAGACGCCGGAATCCCACCACACGTCGAGGATGTCCTTATCGGCCTTGAGGTGATGGCCACCGCACTTGGGGCAGACGCAGGCCTCGCCCAGGTAGCTCTCGGGAGCATCGGTGAACCAGGCATCGGAGCCCTTCTCGTGGAAGAGCTTGATGACGGCGTCGAGCGTGGCGTCGTTCATGACCTTCTCGCCGCAGTCGGCGCACGTGTAGCTCGGGATGGGCACGCCCCAGTTGCGCTGACGGCTGATGCACCAGTCGGGACGCTGCTCGACCATGGCGCCGATGCGGTTTGCCGCATGGGCCGGATACCACTTGACGTTCTTGCGGACCTCCTTGCCAGCCTGCTCGCGCAAACCGGTCTTGTCCATCGAGACAAACCACTGGTCGGTGGCACGGAAGAGCACCGGGTGCTTGCAGCGCCAGCAGTGCGGATAGCTGTGCGTGATCTTCTTCTCGAGGACCAGGGTGCCGCGCTCGCGCAGGAACTCGATGATGTGCGGGTTGGCCTCGTCGGTATCCATACCGCTGAAGGGGCCACCGGTGCCAAACTCCTCACCGGTGTAGAACTTGCCGTCGTCGTCGACCGGCATGCAGATGTCGGTGATGCCCTCCTTGAGGCAGGCAAAGTAGTCGTCGACGCCGTGGCCGGGCGAGTTGTGGACGATACCGGTACCGTCATCGACACCGACGTAATCGGCCAGCAGCGCCACGCCCTCAACACCGTCAAAGATAGGCTGCTTGTAGTGGATGTGGTGGAAGGTCTCGGCGGGAACCACATAGGGCTTGCCGTCGACCATAACCGGGGTGTACTCCCAGCCAAACTCCTCGCAGCACTTGGGAGCTAAGTCCTCGAGCATGACCTCGGCACGGCCATCGTGCTCAACGGCGACATAGGCGGCACCGGGCTTGAGGGAAACGGCCTGGTCGGAGGGGATGGTCCAAGGGGTGGTCGTCCAGATGATAAAGTCGACCGGGCCGTCGAAGTTCTCGAGGCCGGCGGGCTTGGAAGTCATCTCAAAGCGAACGAAGATGGAGGGGCTCGTCTCGTCGGAGTACTCAATCTCGGCCTCGGCCAGTGCGGTGTGGCAGTGCTTGCACCAGTGAACCGGCTTGTGGCCGCGATAGATCATGCCCTTATCGAACATGGCCTTGAAGACCTCGATATCGGCAGCATCATGCTGGTGATAGAGCGTCAGATAGGGGTTGTCCCAGTCGCCGAGCACGCCCAGACGACGGAAGCCGGCCTTCTGCAGCTCGATGTTCTCGACAGCGAACTCATTGCAAAGCTCGCGGATCTTAGCCGTGGAGGTCTGGTTGAACTTCTCGGTGCCGAGCTTCTCCTCAACCTTATGCTCGATCGGCTGGCCATGGCAGTCCCAACCGGGGACGTAGGGAACCTCATAGCCCTGCATCATCCAGTAGCGGTTGATCATGTCCTTGGAGATCTTGTTCATGGCGTGGCCGATGTGGATCGGACCGTTGGCGTACGGAGGGCCGTCGTGCAGCACGAATTTCTTGTGACCCTCGTTCTTCTTCAGAACCTGCTCGTAGACCTTATTGTCCTGCCAGTCCTTGAGTCGCTTGGGCTCGGACTTGGAAAGACCGGCACGCATGGGAAAACCGGTTTTGGGCAGATTCATCGTCTGCTTGTACTCGTTTGCCACGGTACCCCTTTCATGTCGTGGGCGCGCACGCCCGTTGGGCACCAAAAAGCGCCCGTCCCTACAAGCTGGGACGAAGCGCCGCAAAACGAGCTGTACGCCCGCAAAAGCTCTTCGCTTAACCACCCAGCTTAGATGCCCTCGCCCGCGAATTTGCGCGCTCGCATCCGTTACTCGGCCGGCCTGTATCGACGACCATCTCGGCGATGTCTACTAAGACGTGCCTGCGCGGCACGTCCGTTGGGACCGCAGCTCCGGGGTGATTTTCATCGGTCGCATGCACGGGCTCTCAGCGCTCCCCGCTCTCTGTGGCATGCGGATGGCCGACTACTCGTCCCCATCAACGCTTATGCGGAGTATGCTAGCACGTTCCGCGCCGGCGAAAAACCCTCAACACTGGTTTTATACGTTCGAAATTTCTCGCGGCCGTAAACCTTCTCTTGGAGCAAAATACCAGAAAGCACTTTATCGTACGAAAGAAGGTTGCTATGCGCACGATTGGGATGAGCGATTATACCGTTGGCGAGGACTGCTTTGCCGAGTTGCCCGCCGCGCTGGCCGAATACGGAGCGACCAAGGTTGCGATTATCGGTGGCAAGCGAGCGCTAGCTGCGGCGCTTCCCGGCATCGAAGCTGCGCTAGCAGACACCGACGTCGAGATTCTGGAGACGCGCGTCTATGGTACCAACAGCACGCGCGCCAATATCGCCAAGGTCGTGAACTCCCCTGCCTGCCAGGAAGCTGATGTGCTCATTGCCTGCGGCGGCGGCAAGGCGCTCGACACTGTGAAGACCGCAGCCATCGAACTCAAGAAGATCGTCTTTACGGTACCAACGATCTGCTCCAACTGCTCGGCCGCGACCGCCATTGCCGTTGTCTACAACGACGACGGCTCGCTCGAGGGCTATTCGTATCCCAACCGCCCGGCGCACATCTTCATCAACCCCAAGATCATCGCCAAGGCACCGGCGGAGTACTTCTGGGCCGGCGTGGGCGATGCCCTGTCTAAGCAGCCCGAAGTCGAGTACGCCACGAGCGCCGGCAACTTGGAGCACACGGCCGGCCTTGGCCTGGCACTTGCGCACACCTGCTCCGAGCCGCTGTTTACCTATGGCGTGCAGGGTCTTGAGGACGTTCGCCAGAACCTGTCGAGCGAGGCCGTCAAGCAGATCGCACTCGACATCGTGGTCAACACGGGCTATGTCTCGAACCTGACCAACCAAAAGGATTACTACTACAACTCGAGCGTGGCGCATGCGTTCTACAACGCCACCTGCAGCATTCCGCGCGAGGGCTCTTACCTGCACGGCGAGGTCGTGAGCCTGGGCGTGCTCGTGCTGTTTGCCTATACGGGCGATACCGAGAATCTTGGGCGCTACGCAGCCTTTAACAAGCAAATGGGCCTGCCCGTGACGCTTGAGCAAGTCGGCCTTTCCGAGGCCGATATCCCAGCCCTGTGCGAACACGCGCACGCCACCAACGAGTGGAAGCAGGGCAACCCTGAGCCCTTCACCGACGAAAAGTTCGCCGCCGCCATCAAGGTCGCCAACGCCTACGGCCACACGCTCTAGGACTGGCCCAAAACCACCACAAAGGGGACAGTGAACTGCGCCCCGAAAATTGGACTGAATAAATAGCGACTACGCCGCAAGGGCCCGGCTCCGGAACTCCTTCGGCGTCAGGCCCTTCAATCTTACCTGCCTGCGCCGCGTGTTCCAATGGACTATGTACCCCTCCAGGTCGCGCTTGAAGTCCTCGAAGCTGCCCCACTCCCTGCCGCGGTAGAACTCGTCCTTCACGTGGCCGAAGAGCTGCTCGGTGGCGGCGTTGTCGATGCAGTTCCCCTTGCGCGACATGCTCTGGGTGATGCCCGCCCCCTCCAGCCTGGAGGTGTAGGACTCGTGCTGGTACTGCCAGCCCATGTCCGAGTGCATGGTCGGTGCCGCCCCGTCGGGCAGGGCCTCGAGGAGCCGGTCGAGCATCCTGTGCTGCTGGGCGAGGTCCGGCGAGGTCGATATGTCGCTCGCCACAATCTCCTTCGTGCAGAAGTCGAGCACCGGGGCCCA
Organism: Collinsella sp. AF29-7AC; assembly: GCF_003475665.1. NCBI lineage: Bacteria > Bacillati > Actinomycetota > Coriobacteriia > Coriobacteriales > Coriobacteriaceae > Collinsella > Collinsella sp. AF29-7AC. The sequence continues at coordinate 813 of NZ_QRQX01000005.1, read as the reverse complement.
GTAGGCCTTGGCGCCGGCGACCTTGAACTCGGTGACGTCGGTGCCGAGCTTCTGCCACGGCCCCTCGGCGCCGAAGTCCCTCGCGATGACGTTCTCGAACGTGCTCCCCACGGGCCCCCTGTAGGAGCTGTACCGGCTGCGGGAGCCCCGGCGGCGTATCCCGCACCGGATGCCCATCTCGCGCATCATCTTGAGCACGGTCTTGTCGGCCACGACCGCGCCCAGCTCGGCGCGCAGGCACATGGCTATCTGCCGGTGCCCGCAGCCGTTGGCGGTGCGTGAGAATATCTCGGCCGCGGCGTCGCGCAGCTCGGGCCTGGTCGGCCTCCGCGGGTGCGCCAGCGCGTAGTAGTAGGTCGACCTCCTGAGCCCCGAGCACTCCAGCAGGTGGCGCAGGGAGTGCCCCTCCGCCCTCAGCGCCCTCACCGCCTCGGCCGCCGCCCTGGTCAGAACCCGTCCCGCTCGACCAGGGCGCGCAATTTTTTTAGGTAGGCGACCTCGGCCTCGAGCCTGCGGCAGCGCTCCTCGAGCTCCTGCTCGCGGGTGCGGGCCCGGGGTTTCGACCTCGACCCCCTCGGCCTGCCCTTCGGGCCGGGCCGCAGCGCCTCGGCGCCGCCCTCGCGGTAGAGCCTGCACCAGCGCTCCAGCGGGGACTTCGACCTGATCCCGAACTCGGCCATGGCGTCGGCCTTCGCCATCCCGTCGTCGACCACGGCCGACGCCGCGGCGACCCTCTGCTCGAATGTGTAACTGGATTGTTTCCCGCCCATTGTTAGCGTCAATCTATTTTTCACCAGTTTCGCTAAACAGGCG
>NZ_QRQX01000049.1:0-1172 GCF_003475665.1 Collinsella sp. AF29-7AC | reverse complement strand
GGTACCGTCAAGATTCTTTCGCAAATTGATCGAGGCGGCCTCGGCCCCGCCTTGCTCTAGCCCTCCGCCTTCTTGCTCAGCTCGTCCATCTCCTCCAGCTTCGACATGTCCAGGTACCTCCTCTTGCCCCATTCGTGCTCCACGATGTACTTCAGCCTCGCCGTCACCAGCATCAGGGCCGAGTTGCCGTCCGGGAAGGTCCCTACGACTCTCGTCCTCCGCCTGATCTCGCGGTTGATGCGCTCGATACCGTTATTGGTCCGGATTCTGCGCCAGTGCTCCGGCGGGAAGTCCGTGTAGGCGAGAGTCTCGGAGAAGCCGTCGCGCACCGTCCTCGCGGCCGCGCCGAGCCTCATCCCGTCCAGCTCGTCCGCCACCTCCGCCGCCTTCCTCGAGCACGCCTCGCGCGATTCCTGCGCGTGAATCGCCTTCAGCATGCGCGCCACGGCCTTCCTCCTGGTCACGGGCACCCTTCCCAACACGTTTCGGTAGAAGTGGACCGTGCAGCGCTGGTAGCGTGCCCCGGGGAACACCTCCTCGAGCGCACCGAGCATCCCCGCGCACTTGTCGCCGGTGACGAGCCGCACGCCGGAGAGCCCGCGCCCCCTGAGCCACGAGAAGAACTCGCGCCACGAGTCCGCCGACTCGGTGTAGCCCTCCGCGCAGCCGATGACCTCCCGGTCGCCGGTGGAGTTGACGCCGATGGCCACCAGAACGGCCACGTTCTCGTAGGACCCTCCCCAGCTGCGCTTGAGGTAGATGCCGTCGACGAAAACGTAAGGGTAATCGCCCTCGAGCGGCCTCTGGCGCCAGGCCTCGATGGACGCGAACGCCTTCTCGTTGAGGTTGGAGACGGTGCCGGAGGACACGGGCGCTCCCCAGAGGAGTTCGGAGACGTCCTCGATTCTCCTGGTCGAGACGCCCGCGAGGTACATCTCGACGATGGCCTCCTCGACCGAAGTCTCGCGCCTGCGGTAGCGCTCGATAACGGCCGTCTGGAAGGTCGCGCCGCGCAGCTTCGGCACGTTGAGCTCGACCTCTCCTGCCCCGGTGACGAGCTTTCTCGCGTAGTGGCCGCTGCGGTATGCCTCCCGGCCTGCCGTCCTCTCGTAGCGCCCGGCCCCTACGAGCTCGGACGCCTCCTCGTCGAGCAGCGCGTTGAGCGTCTCCTC
>NZ_QRQX01000048.1:364-1185 GCF_003475665.1 Collinsella sp. AF29-7AC | reverse complement strand
AACGCGGGGTCCGTTCAGGCTGTTGCGTTGAGATTGAAAATCAACCGCTGGGCCGTCACCCCTGGCCGTTACCCTCCAATCTTCATTGAAGTCAGCAGGCCAATTCATATAGTCATGGGGGTTTATCCTAAAGGGAATCAAATTAATACCCCCATAACTAAGGAATTTTCTATTCCCACGCAATGACTAGAGCCCTGGTGTAATTGGCTGGATCACCGTTCCGGGAACCGGTATCGACCTACCTGTCCGCCAAGCTCCTTCTTCAGCTCCAGCCTAGTATCTGACTCGCGCCGCTATAAGCGAAAACCGAAGAGATGCGTCTTAGCCAAGAAAAGAAGGTTAGCCTCATCTTACTGCATGATTCGTGTGTTATAGTTAGATGACTCTAACTGTTTGGGGGCGACAGCCATGCACGAACGCGAGGGTTTCTGGGACAAGAACGCCGGTCGGTATGACCGTTTCATGCGAAACGACCGGGCGGCGTATGAGAAGATGTATGGGCTGATCCGGCCGGTGGTGAAAGCAAAGACCGTGCTGGAGGTTGCCACCGGCACGGGGCTTGTCGCAAAGAGCGTCGTGGATGCGGCGGCGCGCATCGAGGCTACGGACGCCTCTGCAAAGATGATCCTTGAAGCAAAGCGGGACAATCAATCCGCAAAGCTGCACTTTTCCGTACAAGATATGTTCCGCCTGCCCTATGCACAGAAGTCCTTCGAAGTGGTGATCGTGTCCAACGCACTTCACATAGTGCCGCATCCGGAAAAGGCCCTGCACGAAATCAGGCGGGTGCTGAAGGACGACGGCGTGCTCATCGCGCCAAC
>NZ_QRQX01000048.1:0-354 GCF_003475665.1 Collinsella sp. AF29-7AC | reverse complement strand
AGAAATCAGGCGGGTGCTGAAGGACGACGGCGTGCTCATCGCGCCAACCTTCACCCACGCGGGGAACTCGGTTTCCGGCAAGGCAAAAGCCTTTTTCATGAGCATGGCGGGATTCCCCCTCCACAGCAGGTGGACAAGCGAGGAATACCTACGTTTCCTGCGTCAAAACGGCTGGGCGGTGCGGAAAAGCGCGGTGCTGAAGGCCTCGTTCCCGTTGACCTATGCGGAATGCACGAAATCGGAGGGGCCAGATGTCGTTCTTTGAAAACACCCGCAAGCCCGTGGGCCTCGGCGGAAAACTAATGGTTGCCATGATGAACCTGGGCCACAGCCCTGTGGCGCGGTGGGGACTTC
>NZ_QRQX01000047.1:0-1768 GCF_003475665.1 Collinsella sp. AF29-7AC | reverse complement strand
CAATCTCGGCCGACTATATTTGGCTAATATTTTCCGACGCTAACAGCGACCCGGGACATCACTACCCAAGAAAGGAAACGTCATGCCCAACAACGACATCGTCTACCTACTCAAGTTCGCGCCCAAGGAAGCATACATCGACGACCTGATAAACGGTCGCCTCTACATGAGCGCGGCCGGCTACTACCATGGTCTGCCTGGCGAGCAGGGCGATCCGCTCGAGGCGTCCATGGCTCCCGGGGTGTGCCTCTACGGATATACTTGTCTGCCTATCTACTGCATGTACACGGTCCGCGAGAACGATATCGTCAACAACAGTGTGAAAATCCCGAAACGCATGATCCAGGAGTTCGGATGCGAAGACGGATGGATCGGCATTGTGCAGTACGCCAGCTTCGCGCGCCTCGCCGACAGACACATTGCCGAAGACGGAAGCATCTACGCCCACGGTCCCATCTCCTACGGCGTCCCCGGGCCAAAACTAATCCGCGAGATTTTTGAGGGCATCCCGCACAATCTCGTTATCAAAACGCCCAAATACGCTTATCAGAAGGAGTATCGAATCATCGGGTCGCAACCGGTCGAATGCCGTCTTATACCCGACGAGAACCACCCTGGCTGCAAAATTGAAGAATACGACCATGTAGAGCTTGACCTAGGCAGCAGCCTCGCGGGCTTTTCCTGGAAGGCCTCGGTGCCGAGTCTCGAAGAGGCGCAAGACGGCCTCATGCTGGAGTTGCCGCATCGAGCATAGTCAACCCGACGCGATCCACAACGTCACCGGGCAATCAACCATCCCTCCCCTCCCCAACATTCCCCAGAAAGTTCCCTGATGTTGACTGGGGTTCCCGTAAAATAAACCCAACAAAATATGTGCGGAGTGCTGGCCTGGAGCTGCCTTCGGACCCTATTGGCTGCTCACCGAGAGGCTCCGCTATGAAACGACCTATTTACTACCTGCTCTGCGCGATCGCGTGCACGTCCATGGTCAGCTCGACGATGCCCATGGCAGCCGTCGCGGAAGCCATCCAGCCTCAGGCAGCCGCCGAGCAGCAAGCGCAAGCCGACGCCACGAGCAGCGACACAGGCAAGGCCGAAGACGGCACCAACACAAATACGACAGCAGATACCGCAGAGGACAGCACCGCAACATCCACCGGCACCAGCGCCGTCAACACGGAAAGCGCCGACGGCACCGCCGCCGCAACCGGCACCCCCGCCCCATCCCTCCGAGCCCAAGCCAACCCCACGCCTGAGGCCATCTCCACCACGTCACAAACCACCTACGCCCACTCCGCCACGGCAACCCAAAACGGCGTCACCTTCACCGTATCGTGGAACGACGCCCCCGCGGGCACCGCGACGACCTTCCACGTAACCCAAACCAACGGCTCGTCCCAGGCCAAGGCGCGCATGGACGTGCCCACCTATTGGGACGGCGGCAGCCAGGAAAGCGTCTGCGACCCGTCGCGCCAGGCATGGGCCAGCTACTACAGCCTTCGGGCCCGCGCTCGCGATCGGGCCCAAAGAATCCACGTGGGACCACAATTCACTTGCATGGAGCTAGCGAAGGTGCCTATCCCAAATCAGAAATGGTAAAACCAGCAGCAGTGCGATGCAGAGGGGCGCGGCCAGCAGGGTGGCCACGCCCGAGTTGATGCGCTCGCGAATTTCTTGGGAGCTCAAGAGATGAGCTCGTTCACGCGCTTTTGCACAGACGCATAGAGGCTTCCGAGCTTCTTTGAATAGCAGGGGCGCGCCGGCGTTT
>NZ_QRQX01000046.1:0-1830 GCF_003475665.1 Collinsella sp. AF29-7AC | reverse complement strand
ATGGTCGTGGGCATCATCGGCGCGTTCTTCGGCGTGCTGGCGTAAGGACCCGGCCTATTATTTGCCCCCAAGGGAAACGGCGACCCATTGCGGTCGCCGTTTTTTATTACCGAAAGCTAGTTGGAGGTGCTTCGTGATTCGATCTGACAATCCACCCGAAAATGGCGTGAGCGGGGCGATGTATCTATTTGGCACGGCGCTCTTGTGGAGTTTTATCGGCATCCTCGTTCGCGCCAATTCGCAGTCAGCTCTTTTGATCGGTGCCGTCACGGCAATATTTATGGCGCTCTTTATCCTGCTCGTCGGCAGACCCGTCCTTCGCGTCAGCCGTCTTATTGTCCTTGTGGCCGTCTGCAACTTCGTGACGGGCACCACGTTTAACTTTGCCAACCAGCTCACGACGGTCGGCAACGCGATCGTTCTGCAGTACACCTCGATGATTTTCGTTATCGTGTATCAATCGCTCGCAACTCGCACGTTGCCCTCGCCTGCGAAGATTGCCTCCGTGGTGGTTGCTTTTACGGGTATGGGACTTTTCTTTTTAGGTGATTTGAGCGCCGAGGGCATGCTCGGAAATCTGCTTGCCGTCATTTCGGGCGCCACCTTTGGGCTGTGTTTCTTTTTAAACTCTCGCCCCGATGCGTCGCCCATGGTGTCCTCGCTCATCTCCTGCGGCATCTCGATACTTCCGATCGTCTATTTTGCCGGCGACCTAGGCTCCGTGAAACCCTTTGAGTGGGGGCTTATGCTGGTGCATGGCCTTTTTTGCAGCGGCCTTGCGAGTGTGCTGTATGCCAAGGGGATTGCGCGCACCAACGCGTTTGCGGCCAACTTGGTTTGCATGAGTGAGGTCGTGCTCGCTCCCTGCTGGTCGGCGCTCCTCTTTGGCGAGGTCTTTCGCTGGAACGAGTTTTTGGGCGCAGCGATGATCGTTTTGGTGATTGTGGCCAACTTGGCATCCGATGCTTTTGGCGACGGCTTTCTGGTGGCGCTTGTCCGCCATCGAAACAAAGAGCGTGCCTAATGGGATGCGCCTGCCGTTTACGGTAAAAAACACCCCGCTGAGCGACTGGTATTAAATAAGGCGAACCTGCATACCTATAATTGGTATCAAATCATTTGTGCCTGGCATGGGTGTTAGCAGCACACCAGGTACGCTTCGAGCCGTGGAATCGAACTCCCGGAATTGATATCAACAACGCGCGCGACGGGAGTGACGACGGTTCGAGATTCCTTATTGGGAGGAATTATGCTTGTCCAAGCAATCCTCGTCGGCTTAGTCGGAGCGTTTGGATGCCTCGACTACCAGCTCGGCACCCTCTACGCGTTCCGCCCCATCGTCCTGTGCCCGCTCGTGGGCCTGGTGCTGGGGGACCTGCAGACTGGCCTTGCCGTTGGCGCCAGCCTGGAGTTGCTGTTCATGGGCTCGATTTCCATCGGCGCCTACGTGCCGCCTAACGAAACCGTCGGCGGCGTGCTCGCCTGCGCGTTTGCCATTCAGCTCGGTCAGGGTACCGAGACGGCCATCGCGCTCGCCATGCCCATCGCCGTCCTTGCGCTGACGATCGGCAACATTACCAATGCCTTGTTCCCTGTGTTTGTCGATATGGCAGACAAGTTCGCCCTCAAGGGAAACCTCAAAGGCATCTACGCCGTTCATTGGGGAATTGGAATCTGGGGCTGCGTCGAGTACTTCCTGCTGTGCGGCGGCGCCTTCTATTTGGGTTCCGACGCCATCCAGGGCCTGCTCGACTTCATCCCGCCCTTCATCATCGACGGTTGCGGCGTTGCCGCCAACATCCTGCCGGCCATGGGCTTCGCCATGCTCGG
>NZ_QRQX01000045.1:0-2035 GCF_003475665.1 Collinsella sp. AF29-7AC | reverse complement strand
ATGGTCGTGGGCATCATCGGCGCGTTCTTCGGCGTGCTGGCGTAAGGGCCCGGCTGCATAGATTTTCGTTGCAGCCTGGAAAGGGGATGGAGCAGGCCTATGCCCTCCATCCCCTTTTTGTATAGAAGGAGTTCGTATGTTCGCGAAGGATCGCGAAGCAATGCGCCTGACGCCGGCAGAGGTCAGGCTGATTCTTATTGAGTCCCTGCAGTGGTGCGCCAACAACGCGGTCTACTTTTTGGGGCTTATCGGTGCGGCCACGTATGATCTGGCTGGCACGGCCTTTTTGGTTGCCGCCATTACGCTCGTGCGCAATCTTATGACGTCGGTGGGCAATATGGTGTCGGGCTCGGTCATCGATCGCTTTGGACCGCGCCGGACGTCGTTTGTGACGTGCGTGATTACGGCAGTGCTATCGCTTGGCGTGGGGTTGGCGCCGTTGTCTGTCCCCGGGCTTGTGTTTGCCGCGTGCGTCTTGGGACTTGCGGGCGGCTTTATCAACACCTGCACGCATGCGTTTCCGGGATACCTGGAGTCGACCACCGAGGGCCGTACCCGCGTGAACGGCCTCATGGTGTTCTACAGCAATATCGCCTATACCGCTGGCCCGCTGCTCGGCGGTGCCATCGTGAGCTGTTTTGCCACGCAATCGGTCTATCTGCTCATGGCGGGCATGATGGGTGTGGCGGCCGTGCTCTCCTTGGGCTGTCACGAGTGTGTTGCTCCCGCAAAAGGGGAGAAGCCGAAGGGCGGTATTTTGGGCGGCATGGCCGAGGGTGCGCGACTTACGTTTCGCGACCACGACCTGCGCCTCATCTTTATCTCGGGCTTTTTGGGTTTCTTTGCGTTTGGCGCGTTCGATTCGCTGGAGTCGTTGTTCTATCGCGATGTGCTCAACGTGGATATCGTCTGGCTGGGCTGGCTGTCCTCGGTCGTGGGCCTCACTTCCTCGGTGGGCGCGTTCATCCTGACCAAGCTTTCTGCCCGCCATGTCAACCTGCGATTGCTGCTCGGCGCGCTCATGGCCGTGGGCATTGGGTCCATGGTGTACGTGGGCACCGATATGCTGGGGGTCGCGATTATCGGTCAGGCGATTAACGGTCTGGCCTGGGGATTCCTGGAACCGCTGCAGATGATCTTGATTCAGGAGCGCGCCGACATCAAATACCTGGGGCGCATTACCGGCTTTGTGCGTTTTGGCCTGATGAGCGCCGGCGTGCTGCCGCTGCTGGCGGCTCCGTTTTTGGCGGAGGCTTTGGGCGTTCAGGCGGTGCTGTTTGGGGCATCGACCATTATTGCGCTGGTAGGAACGCTGTTCTTCGTCACACAAGGGAGGCGCCAGAGGCGTTAGCTATACATTCAATTCTAATTTAATACCACTCACCAGAGAATTTCGACCGTTCACCGAGGATTGGAGCAGATTGATAAGTGGTATTAAAAACACATTAGGTGTATGTCTATAATTGGTATCGAAAAGAAACGCGATGTATAGAGTTGCGTGCAGGACAGAAAGGAAAAGCCATGAAGGAAACCGAGAAGATCGAGATCATGCACTTTAGCCAGGAGGGCTACGTCGAGGACGGCAAGAACGTCTACGAGGCCGGCAAGAAGATGACCGCGCTCGCCGACAAGGTCGCCGACGAGGGCTACGACGCCGTGTTCCTGATGGGCGTCGGCGGCACCTGGGACGAGCTCATGCAGCTCGAGTACCTCATGAACAAGTTCGGCGACCGCGACCTCGAGGTCTACCTGATCCACGCCGCCGAGTGGAACGTCATGGGCCACAAGCGCATGACCGAGAAGTCCGTCGTGCTCACCGCCTCCGAGTCCGGCACCACCCCCGAGGTCCTCGAGGCCGTCAAGAAGATGAAGGAAAAGGGCATTCGCGTCTACGCCATGACCAAGCCCGAGGGTCTCATCGGCCAGGCTGTCGGCGCCGAGAATTGCGTCAAGATGGCTTCCGATCATGGTAACGGCGGCTGCGAGATGGGCTACTACCTCGCCGACTGCTTCGGCCTGCGCCTGCTCAACCGCC
>NZ_QRQX01000044.1:0-2108 GCF_003475665.1 Collinsella sp. AF29-7AC | reverse complement strand
TCCGACCGGGCCGCGCGGCAAGGAGATATATTGCCAGACCGGAGGGGTTCCGGGGGCGGGAATCTGGGCGTACACATTTCCTACACAATTCGGAATTCTCAGCTGTATTTACCGGTAATAAAGAGGGGACCTCGTTTCCGAGATCCCCTCCTCCGTCTATCTATAGGAATAGGCTTTCAAAGCCTTAGGCCAACAGCTTGCGACCGGATTCCTCGATCGCGTCAAGTGCTGCATCAGCCTCGGCGGCATCCGCGCCCTTGGCGAAGATGTACAGTTTAATCTTGGGCTCGGTGCCGGAAGGACGAACAATACCCTTGTTGCCGCCCTCAAGATCGAACTCAATGACGTTAGCCTTCGGCAGGCCGTTCACGCAGGTGTTGTAGTCCACGACGGCCTCAATCTTGGACCCAGCAAGCTCCGCAGGCGGGTTCTCGCGCAGACCGGACATGATGCCGGCCATCTTTGCCGCACCCTCAGCACCCGGATAGCTCAGCGAAATCGTCTTGTTGTGGTAGTAGCCATACTTCTCGTACAGCTCGTGCATCGCATCGGCAAGGTTCTTACCCTGGAGCTTGTAATACTGCGCCATCTGGCAAATCAGAAGTGAAGTGCTCACGGCGTCCTTGTCGCGCACGTGGTCGCCGGCCAGATAGCCGTAGCTCTCCTCGAAACCAAAGATAAAGCGATCGACCTCGCCAGCATCGGAAAGAGAAGTAATGATGTCGCCGATGTACTTGAAGCCCGTCAGGCAGCGGCGGAGCTCAAAACCGTACTCGTCGGCCAGAGCGTCAACCATGGCGGAAGAAACGATAGTAGTAACGGCAACCTTCTTAGTGAGGTCCTCACCGCAGGCAGCACGGGTCTTGCAGATATAGTCGAGCAACAGAACGCCCATCTCATTGCCGGTCAGTAGCAGATAGTCATCGCCATTTTTAACGGCAACGCCAACACGATCGGCGTCGGGATCGGTTGCAAGCAGCAAATCAGGGTGAACCTGCTCGCAGAGATCGATACCCTTCTGCATGGCCTGACGGATCTCGGGGTTAGGATACGGGCAGGTCGGGAAATCGCCGTTAGGCTCCTTCTGCTCGGGAACAACCGTGACATCGGTGATGCCAGCGCGCTCGAGCACCGTGGTAACGGGAATGAGGCCGGTACCATTCAGCGGCGTATAGACAAGCTTGAGCGGCGCGCCGGCAATTTCCTCGGCAGAAAGGTTGGTCACGCCACGCGCGAGAACGGCGTCGTAATAACGCTCGAGGCATGAGCCTTCGATCCATTTAACCAGACCCTGCTCAAGAGCCTCATCAAAGTCCATGGACTTCACGCCGGTGAATGTATCGGTCTCGGCGATAGCCTTAGAAATTGCATCGGCGGCCTCGCTGGTGATCTGGCAGCCATCGGGGCCATAGGCCTTATAGCCGTTATACGGCGCCGGGTTATGGCTAGCGGTCATGCAAATGCCACCGGAGCACTTAAGATCACGGACGGCCCAGGAGAGCGTCGGCACAGGAGAAATCTTGGGATACACGAGGGCAGTCACGCCATTTGCTGCAAGAATGGCAGCCGTCGTCTTAACGAACAGCTCACCTTTATTGCGGCTATCGCGAGCGATGGCAACCGTCGGATGCTCAAAGGTCGCATTGAGATAGTCAGCGAATCCCTGGGTCGCACGACCGACCGTATAGATATTCATACGGTTAGTGCCCGCACCGATAGTGCCGCGAAGACCGGCGGTACCGAAGGCGAGATCCTGGAAGAAAGCGTCAGTGATGGCGTCCTCATCACCCTGCTCCTTCATCGTGTTGAGCTCAGCGAGGAGCTCCTCGTCCTTGACATTGGCAATCCAAGTATCAAGCAGCTCATGAACATCTGCCATGTGAGTCCTTCCGTCACAATCAATAAAACGACCCGTGTAAAAACAGGACAAGCGCAGCAGTGCGCTAAAGCAAATATTAGTCCATTGAGAACAGAGAACCGACCAAAGAACGGTGAACGTCTATATTCAGCGGTGGATGATTAAATTGATTTAATTGCATAAGAAATGTTGCCCGTAAACGCAAAAAAGGGGGAGGCCGCGAGGCCTCCCCCTTCTGCAGTTTCGATGA
>NZ_QRQX01000043.1:240-2140 GCF_003475665.1 Collinsella sp. AF29-7AC | reverse complement strand
CCGAGCATGGCGAAGCCCATGGCCGGCAGGATGTTGGCGGCAACGCCAAAGCCAGCAAGGACAAAGGGCGGGATGAAGTCGAGCATGCCCTGGATGGCGTCAGCACCCAGATAGAACGACAGCGAGCACAGCAGGAACGCCATGATGATACCGGTCAAACCGATCAGGAAGTGCATCGCATAGACACCCTTAAGGTTGCCCTGGCCGGAGAAGACATCAGCGCGGTCAACCAGAATCGGCAGGGCGGCGTTGAGGATGTTCTTGATGGCAAGGCACAGCGTGGCGATGGGCATAGCGAGCGCGATGGCTGCCTCGGTGCTCTGGCCCAACTGGATAGCGAAGGCGCAGGCGAGCACGCCGCCGATCGTCTCATCAGGCGGCACGTAGGCGCCGATGGAGATCGAGCCCATGAACAGAAGCTCCAGGCTGGCGCCGATCGCGAGGCCGGACTGCAGGTCCCCCAGCACCAGGCCCACGAGCGGGCACAGGACGATGGGGCGGAACGCATAGAGCGTACCGAGCTGGAAGTCGAACTTACCAAATGCGGCGATAAGTCCGATGAGGATTGCTTGGGTAAGCATATATCCCCCTTTCCTAATAGGACACTACGAAGAGCTCAGACTCTTCGAAATTGAACGCCTAGAGCACGCTTGCGCAGTCAACCTTGGGGTCATCGGCCAGAGGACGGATCTCGACCTCGACGCCGTTGTTCAGCATCTCACGCACATCGGCCTCCTCGGCTGCAGTCAGGAAGATCTGACGAGAGACCTGACGAGCATCGGGGCGCTTCTCGTCCTTGGGCTTGGTGTTGCCCAGGTTGACCGACTTGATCTGCGGGCAGCCTTCAACAAGCTGCTTTGCCTCAGCGATGGTGGCGACACAGATAATCATCTTGTATTTGTCAGTCACACCCGAGTTAATGGCCTCGATGGCATTCGCCATATCCTTGATGACGAGCTTGCAGCCGGCAGGCTTGCCCATCTTGAGCGTCGTCTTCCACACCGGGTCGTTGGCGACCTTATCGCCCACGCAGAAAATGCAGTTGGAGCCAAGGCCCTGGACCCAAGAGACCGCGACCTGGCCATGAAGCAGGCGATGGTCGACGCGAAGTAGCTGAATCATAATGTGACCCCCCAAAGGTCTTGTGCCGTCTTACGGCGTGTCAGTAGGTGCTGCGGATTAGAACTCTTCTTCCTCTTCGTCATCGACCAAAAGATCGTTGACAAACTTCACGCGCGTATCGTCCGCAGCGACGATGGCGCGAATCGTCTCCTCAACCGGCGCCGACTCGTCAGAGAACAGCAGCTGGATAAGCAGAGGAAGGTTCATATTGGTAACGAGGTACGTGCGGGGACGCGTCTGGACGATCTTGGTGAACTCGTTGTTGACGCTGCCGCCAAAGAGGTCGGTGCAGACAACGACATCATCGTCGGCAGCCATGCCTGCCAGCAGTTTTTGGGCCTCCTCGGCCACGTCCATGCGGTCATCGACGAACATCGAAAGATCGTGGACGTTGTCGCGAGCGCCCGAGAGCAGCTCGACACTCTCCTTGATGCCGGTAGCGAAGTGCGCATGGCTGGCGATGATGTACTGCCTCATTCTGTGTTCCTCTCAATAGCCCGGCGCGTTCCCGCACCCGTTTTCTTTAGTAGTCGAACTGGTGATAGTAGCGACGATACTTGAGGTTGTGCTTGGTGACCGTCTCGTAGTAGCGAGCCAGGCGGTCGGTAACGAGCACCGTCAGAATCCACGGAGACACGATGACGCGGAACTCGTCGTCAAGGCCGGGGATCGCGAACTCGGCGGTGTCGATGATGTTGATGTCGGTGTCGCCGGTCACACCGCGGGTCAGGAAGGCGCGGACGCGCTCGTCGAGCTTGCGGTTCTCGTCCTCGCCCAT
>NZ_QRQX01000043.1:0-230 GCF_003475665.1 Collinsella sp. AF29-7AC | reverse complement strand
GCGCGGACGCGCTCGTCGAGCTTGCGGTTCTCGTCCTCGCCCATGAACAGGAACACGGGGACGCCGGGCTCCACGAGCTCGAGGGTGCCGTGGAAGAAGTCGGCCGAGGTGATGTAGCGGGTGCGCTTCCACTGCATCTCCTCCAGGATGCACATCGAGAACAGGATGGTCTCGCCCCACAGGGCGCCGGAGCCGATGAACATGGTGTAGGGGGCCAGGGCGTACTTCTT
>NZ_QRQX01000042.1:0-2376 GCF_003475665.1 Collinsella sp. AF29-7AC | reverse complement strand
TGTTAGCGTCGGAAAATATTAGCCAAATATAGTCGGCCGAGATTGACCAATCCCAGCCGACCCATTTTAGCCAACACGCCCGCATCTATGACTTTCCTATCGCTTTCCTACATCCCCTCGGGCTGGATCCCCCTCACCTTCACCGCCTGGGGGACGGCCTCCACCGAGTACGTGTCGAGCCCCCTGCCGCGGTAGCTCGGGCCCCGCATCACGAACACCGACGCCTTGTCGAACAGCCTGTCGAGGGCGCAGAGGAGCGTGTCGTCGCCCGTGAAGAACTCGTCCCACCCGCTCGGTGCGATGTTGCTCGTGAGGACCATCGCGTTCGGTCCCTCCTTCTCGTAGCGCCTGTCGACGACGTCGAAGAACAGGTCGGTGCACGGCCTGTCGTAGACGCATCTTCCCACCTCGTCCACGATGAGGCACGACGGCTTGACGAGCGAGGAGACGACCCGCGAGGTGTTCCCCCGCTGGACGGCCTTCTGGAACCTGTCCCTGAGCTCGGTCGCCTTGATGTAGTAGGTCTTGAGCCCCCGCATGCAGCACTCGCGCCCGTAGGCCTGCGCGAGGTGCGTCTTCCCTATGCCGCCGGGCCCGACGAAGGCGACGTTGCGGTGCGCGTAGAGGTCGGCCAGCGACGGGAGCCTGCCCAGCGCGGCCGCGTCCCGGCCCTGGATCCTGGAGAAATCGAAACCCTCGAAGGTCTTGGGCTCGCGCCTGGGCAGCCTGCTCAGCCTCAGCAGCGTCTCGATGGAGGCGAGCCTCCTCTTCTCCGCGAGGTAGGAGAATGTGGCGGCAACGGCGGCCATCTCCCCGTCGCCGAGGTCGAGGTCCGAGGCGAGGGTCGCGAGCTCCTCCGCCCCGACGGCGATCCCGAGCCTCGACGCGGCGTCGCTAGCGAGCTCGTAGGGGCTCGCCCCCGCGCCCGCCATCATTCGGCCCTCCCAAAGTCGAACCTCTCGAAACCGGGCTTCGTCCGGGGCGGGGCGATCTGCTCGACCACGGTCCCGACCGGCTGGGTCGGCAGCTCCTCGGGCTGGACCGGCGATGCCTCCCACTGGCCCTCGCACCAGCTGTCGGCGCCGGTGCCGACGGCGTGGGCGACGAGCTCGCGGGAGAGGTCGTCGCTGTATATGTGCACCACGCGCCCCTCCCGGTTCACCCTGCACTCGCGGCGGCCGTACCAGTAGGGCACGCCGTAGCGGTGCCCCTCGAAGCTCACGAAGCCGTCGAAGGAGATCTTCCGGCGCGGGCACAGATACCGCTCGATCTCGGCCGTGACCTCGAGCGGCCTGGTGTTCGCCGAGCACGCCGCCTCGTGCTCGCGCATCGGGACGCATGCCGCCGGGCGCCGCCAGCGGCCTCCCTGCTCGGCGCACCAGAGGGCGGCCTCCCGGTTGAGGGCGTCAAGGTCGCTGAAGGACCTTCCCGCGAGGAAGTTCCCCTTCACGAAGCGGACGAGCCTCTCCACCTTGCCCTTCGTGTAGGGGTGGCGCGGCCTGCACAGCCTGGTGCGGAAGCCGACGACGCCCATGAACTCGGCGTAGTCGGCCTGCCAGACGGGCCGGCCGTCGGCATCGCGGCGGACGACCACGCTCTTCATGTTGTCGGTAAGCACGGTCGCGGGCACGCCCAGCGCCGAGAACGCGTGCAGCATCCCGATGAGGAGGTTTTCCTGGCGCGCGTTCGGGAAGAACTCGACGTGGGCGCTCCCGCAATGGTGGCAGACCATGGCGAAGCAGGCCATCCGCGCCCGCTCGCCGCCGGGGCGCTCGACCGCGACGAAGCCCCAGTCCATCTGGTAGGCCTCCCCGGGCGCCGTCCTGAAGCGCTGCCCGCGGCAGCCCTGCGGGGCCGCCTGCCGCCTCTTCGCGGGCACGAGGTCCCGGTGCGCCGCGATGTAGGTCTTCACCGTGGTGAGGCCGCCGGCGTAGCCCTGGGCGACCAGCCGCTCGAATATCACCTGCGAGTTGGTGACGCCCTTCCGCAGGAGATCGTCCACCAGGCCGGTGTGTCCGGCGAGCACGCCCGGCGCGGCCCTCCTCCCGCTGTTCCCGTGGGGCAGGGCCCTGAACCCGTGGGCCCTGATCGTCCTCGCCCGGGAGCGGGTGAGCCCCGTCCTCCTGCAGAACTCCGCGAGGTTGCATGCCTGCGGGTCGAACCCGTCGCCCTCCTCCGCGGCCATCTCCCGGAGCGCCGCGTCTATAATCTCCTGTAGGTCATCGTGTCTCTCGTTCACCTCAATGGTCCTCCTAACGCCGGCGTGTTGGCACCACCAGCGTAGTGGCGGCGGGGAGGCACGGTGGCCATTATTCGGTGACCGGAATTGGTCAAAATCGTTTGACTATTAGCGGCTAAAATCGCCCGGCGCTAACA
>NZ_QRQX01000041.1:2044-3191 GCF_003475665.1 Collinsella sp. AF29-7AC | reverse complement strand
CTTAGAGGTCCTCGCGCCAGAAGGGCATGCTCATGCAGCGCGGGCCGCCGCGGCCGCGGGAGAGCTCGGCGGAGGGCACGACGAGAAGGTCCAGGCCCTCCTTGTACAGCACGTCGTTGGTGACGGTGTTGCGCGCGTAGACGCAGATCTTGCCGGGCTCGACGCACAGGGTGTTGGAGCCGTCGTTCCACTGCTCGCGGGAGGCCGCGATCGGGTCGCCGCCGCCGCAGGGGATCAGCTTGACCTGGTCGACGCCGGTGGCGTCCTCCAGGACGTGCTCGAGGGTGTCCTCGATCAGGCGGATGTTCACGTCGCCCGGGTTCTTGCCGGCGGTCAGCTCGTAGACGCGCAGGGTGCCCATGATGGCGGGGTGGATCGTGAACTTATCGACGTCGATCTGGGTGAAGACCGTGTCGAGGTGCATGAAGGCGCGCGAGACGGGGATGTCGAAGGCCAGGATGCGCTCGACCTTGGAGTCGGAGTTCCAGAAGATGTTCTGGGCCATGACGTCGATAGCGGCGGCCTGGGTGCGCTGGGAGATGCCGACGGCGAGGGTCTTCTCGTTGATGTTCAGCACGTCGCCGCCCTCGGTGTGGAACTGGCAGTCGCGGCGGAAGTACAGGGAGACGTCCTTGTAGTCGGGGTGGTACTTGAAGACGTACTTGCCGTACAGGGTCTCGCGGTTGCGGGTGACCGAGTACATGCGGTTGAGGTTGACGCCCTCGCCGACGACCGCGAACGGGTCGCGGGTGAAGTAGAGGTTGGGCATCGGGTCGATGATCAGGTCGGACTCGGACTCGGAGTTGACCAGGGAGTCGAGGGTCGTGGACGCCGTGAGGGGCATGTCGATCTCGGCCTTGGTCATGCCGGCCATGGTCTTCTTGACGAACTCGAGGTTGTCCTCGATGGAGTCCAGCTTCTCGCGGACGATCTGCGGCATGTGCTGGCCGCGGATGCCGGCCTCGGCGATGTACTGGTCGGTGAACTCGGCGCGGGCGCCGGGGACCTGGTCGAACACCTCGGCGACGAGGTTCTCGAGGTAGAGCACCTCGACGCCCTGGTCCCTCAGGATCTGGGCGAAGGTGTCGTGCTCCTGCTGTGCGACCTCCAGGAACGGGACGTCGTCGAACAGGAGTCGCTCGAGCTC
>NZ_QRQX01000041.1:0-2034 GCF_003475665.1 Collinsella sp. AF29-7AC | reverse complement strand
ACCTCCAGGAACGGGACGTCGTCGAACAGGAGTCGCTCGAGCTCGTCGGGCGGCAGGTTGAGGAGCTCGTCGCCGGGACGGTGCAGGCAGACCTTCCTGAGCTTGCCGATCTCGGAAGGCACGTGCAGACCTTTCGTCATGGCCTCCTACCTTTCTTTCGGGCCCCTGTCAGGGCCGATTCGTTAGCGCCCCTCCGTGTGAGGCGTTATTGCTGACGACATATTTATATCCAAAATCAGTCCATACTTCCACCTCGCCCCCGAACGGTTTTATATGAGGGGTGAACGGCATACACATATACTTCACGCATGGCACACTTTGATATAATAAAGTGGATTTACGTGCTAAAACGCGTTTTCAGTCCAAATAGCAAATGGAACTTAACTTTATTAAACCACCCTCAAATTGCATATTTCTAATAAAGCTATGAATAGAATCAGCGATTCATGCCGCGTCTCAACCATTTTCATTTTTATTCAGAAAAAAGTTTGTCCTATTCATTTCTGGTAAACAAATTACCGTTTACCAGACGCTTGATACCGTTCACCGGAAGCTCAGTATAAGGCCCAGCGGATACCGGCTCGCTTTACGGCCCCATTTGTAACAACTTGACTTCTCGGTATAGAAAAACGAGCCCGCTTCCCCTAGGGAAACGGGTCCGTTTTCGATTATCTTCGGCCAATTTGGATAAGGCCCTCGAAGATCGTCGGAATCCTAGCGATCGAACTCCGCCAGTGCCTCGCCCAAAAGCCTCAGGCCCTCGCGAAGAACGTCTTTGCTCGCGCAGTAGCCCAGGCGTGCGCCGCAGGGAAGCTCAAAGCGGCTACCGGGGACCAGCAGCACTCCCCTCTCGGCCAACAGGCGCTTACAGAATTCCTCGTCATCCTCGGGAATATCCAGCTGGATAAACGAGGTGGATATTCCCTGCGGGGCCGTCCAGGAAACGCGATGCTGCGTATCGATCCAAGCCTGCGCGATATCGCGGTTTCCAAACACGATCTTGCGATTGCGCTCGAGAATCTTGTCCTTGTGCTCGAGCACGTAGGTCGCCAGGGCATCGTTGAACACGCCGCCGCAGATCATGGTGTAGTCGCGGTAGGTGCGGATGCGGTTGGACACCTCTTCGTCGGCCACGACCCAGCCCACGCGGGCCGCAGGCGTCGAATAGGTCTTGGACACCGAGTTGGTGACAATGGCCTTCTCGTACATGTCGGCCATCGACATATAGGAGTCAGTGTTTTCGAGCGGCAGGTACACCTCGTCGCACAGCACATAGGCGCCAGCCGAACGGGCGATCTCGGCAATCTGGCCGAGCGTATCGGCATCGAGCACCGTTCCGATGGGGTTCGATGCGTTGTTGATGCAGATGAGCTTGGTATTGGGACGCGCCAAGCGCTTAAGCTCCTCGATATCGGGCTTCCAGCCAAGCTCCTCGCGAAGCTCCCAATACTCGACCTCGGCACCGAGCGTACGCGGAATCTCGTAGAGCGGCGCGTAGGTGGGCCACTCGGCGATGACATGGTCGCCGGGCTCGACCACGGCCATGATGGCGTTGAGGTTAGCGCCCGTGCAGCCATTGGTCTGCAGAATGTGATCGGGATTGACCTCGCGACGATATAGCTTGGCAACCTCGGCCTTAAACTCCGGAGAGCCCTCGATCCAGCCGTAGTTCATCTTCTCGCGGTCCAGGCGCTCGTAGAACGTGGCGCCGTCCTGCTCATCGAGCGCGCGCAGCTCGCCCATGGTGAGCGACGAGATCGTCGACTGGGCGATGTCCCACGTGGCGCTCTTCTCCCAAACGTTGAGCCATTCCTCAACGCCAATCGTCTTAATGTCCATGGCCAAGCTCCTTACAAAAGCAGTCATCCAACCGTGTTGACGTTCCTCAAACAAGATTGGGGCGGCGCGAAAACCCGCACCGCCCCAATGGGAGACATCTAACGTCAGCTAGATGTATGTATTAAGACCTATACGGGTCATAGAAGACCTTAGAGGTCCTCGCGCCAGAAGGGCATGCTCATGCAGCGCGGGCCG
>NZ_QRQX01000040.1:0-4197 GCF_003475665.1 Collinsella sp. AF29-7AC | reverse complement strand
CGTTGCGCTGAGTCCTGAGGCTGTTGCAATGAAAATGAGAATCAAGGCCCCTTGTCTGTTGGCAGGACGGCGGCGCGGAACCATTTACAGACCAGGGAATAGGTGATACTCTGGACGCAGACACAAGGCTCCCAGCCGTCATCAAGAGCAAGACAGTTGCCGCCGTCATAATTGCAGCAGTCATGCACCAGCCGCCGGACGGCTCGGTACTGCTGGTAGGTCAGTCGGGGAATGCCGTTCACCGCTCCACCTCCCGGCGTTTCTGCTGGGTCTGCTCCTGCTGGTGTATGGCAGCATTGGCGTTCCGCTTCACCTGTTGAAGCCGCCGCAAATCGTCTTGGATAGGCTTGTACTGCTCATACTCGGCTGTGTACTCCTGGTGAAGTCTCGCCTGTTCCTGTTCCCACGCATGAACGGGGATTTTACCAGCAGGGGAACGGTGCTTGTCCAGCTTCCGGCGGGCCATGTGGAACGTCCTCAACTCGTTCTCATGCTCCCTCTCGAATTTTTCCCGCTTGCCCTTCCACTTGATACCCTGCAACTCGTCATAGACGGGCTTGGTGTCTCGGTAGAGGTCAACAAGGCGAAGCAGTTCCTTCAATTCGTTCAGACGGTCACGCTTCGCTTTCATGGATGTGTTGATGGCCTCCGTTCGTTCACTCTGGGCGGCGATATGGGTCTCTAAATCTTCCAGCGTAGCGATGCCCCTCTCGGTCAGAAAATTGATGGCCTCGGCAAAACCTTTAAGATTTCCAATCCTGGCGTTGCGGCTCCATGCTCCGGCGTTCCGGCCCTCATAGTAGTCGGTCAGCAGGGCGGCAAGGGTCGGGGCCTGGGGCTTGCTCAATTCTTCTTTTATGGCCTTAATCCAATCCGTCAGGCCGGCGATTTTCTTCCGAATATCCCGCAGAATGTTGTTGGCCTTTTTTATCCAGCGGTTCAGATCGCCCTTGTCGGTGGGGATACCCTTGGCCTCCATCTGGCGGACGGCCACGCCCTCATGGACGGTGGGCAGCAGGTCAAGGCCCTGACGCTCATAGGAGCGGTGGTCGATGCGGCAGGTCAGCCCCTTTTCCTCAAACTTGGCGTTCACCATAGCGGCCCACGCCTCCCGCCAATGTTCCAGTGTTTCCGGGCTTCCCCAGTCGGTAGTGGGAACAGCGTCAAAGAGGGGCTTGCCGTCCTCTCCCATAATGCGGTTCCCGTCCTCGTCCAGACGGTAGCGGCGGCGCTGCTTGCACCCCCATTTGCCGTCTGGCTCAATGGGCCGGATGGGGCAGAGAACATGAAAGTGCGGGTTAGGAATACCGCCGTCCTCCTTGTCCGGCTGGTGGATGGCAAAGTCGGCAATCATGCCCCGGCCCACAAGCTGCTCCGAAACAAATTGCCTTGCAAGAGCGATGTTTTCCTCCAATGAAAACTCGTTCTGCAAGGCAATGTCAAAGCTATATGCAAGCTGGGCTTTCTTGCCGCGCTCGGCCTTCTCCACGGCGTTCCAGAGGGTGGCGCGGTCTTGGTACTGGTTGGGGGCCTGGGGCGGCAGGAGAATGTCTGTGCAGACCACGCCGCCCTTGTGGGTGTAGTCGCTGACCTCGCCATAGTATTCGCTATACAATTTCTCCCCGGCTCGGTAGGCGGCGGACGTGACAACAGACTGTCCCGCGCTCCGTTTGACCTGGGTAACGTGGAGATGGAACAGGGCCAATTATCCGCTTTCCTGCTGGTCAGTGGCTTGGCTCACCAGGGCGGCAACTTCCGGCAGGGAAAAGACCTTTTCCATCAAAAGAAAAAAGGCCCTTTCGCTCATGCCGCGCACCTCCGGGGCGATACTCTCCACCGCTCCGCCACGGGTGATAAGTCGGTGGTTTCGCTTCTTCCTTTCGCCTTGGGTGTAGTAGCGGATGCGGTTCTCATACCGCTGGCCTCTGTGCTGGTACTGCTCCAACTTAGCGGTGGCCTCAGCATACTCTTTCTCTAATTCTTCGCGTGACTTGTCCATCGTGTTTGACCTCCTTCTTGGCAAAACAAAAGACCGTCTACCTGCTGTGTCGGGTAAACGGTCAAGGGTAACGGTATTCGGTTTTAGCCTCGCTGGAAAGGTGCAGACGCAGAGCGGATGTACCTTTCCAGCGAGGGCGCAGGGATAGCCGCAAAGCGGCGCAAGGGGCGCAGCCCCTTGTACGGAGCGGAGCGACGCAAACGGCCCGGACTTTCGGAAGTCCGGGCCGTAGCCTCGCAGAGCGCACGATACATGGTCGCAGACCATGTATAGAAGTGCGCCCTTTGTTCCAAAGGGATTTTATAAGTCCATCATTGATGGGAGAATTTTGTTGAACATATGGCGCACCTTATCAATCCGGGTGTTTGGGCGGCGTGGCTGAAAAACTGGTTCGCCGCTGACGATTTGATACCCCTTCAATTCTGTTAAACAAACGCTTCTCCCGTTTGTATAAAAGGTGAGGTCATTGCGGTACTCTTGCACACAGCGGGCAGGGATTTCGCCAGTAAAAATCACCTCGCTGTTTTTAACCTGGGTCGTTTCAATACTCGCGCAATATTTTGGTGCGTCATGATAAGCTCTGGAGAGATATTCCTGCGGCGCATAGAGTGTAAAAGAAAGATATGGTTCCAATAGCTGCGTCCCCGCCTTTTTCAACACCTGCTCCAATACAATAGGTGCCAATGACCGAAAGTCTGCGGGAGTGCTGACCGGACTATAATAAAGCCCATACTCAAAACAGATTTTACAGTCCGTTACCTTCCATCCATACACGCCTTGTTCCAGACCGTAGCGGATACCATCCAATACAGCGTTTTGAAAACTCTGATTCAAGTATCCAACGGAAACTTTGCTCTCATACTGCACTCCGGTGCCAAGGGGGAGAGGGGTGACGGACAGCCCGATGGACGCCCAGAATGGATTGGGCGGCACTTCGATATGAATGGTGTGACTTACCGCTTTCAATGGCCTCTCCATATAGATGACGGTAGGTTCTTTTGCAGTTGTGTTGAGCTGATATTTTTCCACCAGAAGATCAGAGATAATTTCCAATTGTACCCGGCCCAAAAAGGAGAGAATGATCTCATGGGTCACAGCGTCTACTTCATAGCGCAGAAGCGGGTCGGTATCCGCAATTTCTGTCAAGGCGTTTAACAAGCGTTCCCTCTGTTCTGGTTTCTCTGGTGCAATTGCTGTCCGCAGCAAAGGGAGAGGATTGTCGCTCCACGTTTCACGGGGCAGCAGCAGTTTGTTTCCCAGCACATCATTCAGCCGCAAACTGTCGCAGGGTACAATGACGATCTCGCCCGCATGGGCAATCTCTGTTCGGACAATCTCACCCTTTGAGGGGATACGCATTTCCGTAATTTTCAGTTTTTCTTTCCCTGCCAAGGCTACGGAATCCCGCAAATGAAGCGTACCGCTATACAACCGCAGATAGGCAAGGCGTTGGCTCTGGTTTGCGTACTCAACTTTGAACACAGTTCCGCACAATTCAGAGCTGTTCTGCCCGGTGGGTGATTGGAATGTATCTGTGACCGCTTCAATGAGTTGTCGGATTCCCAAGTTTACCTTGGCACTGCCATGATAGACCGGAAACAGAGAGACGCTTTGGATTCTCCTGTTTTCCTCCCGCAGAAGTTCTTCTTTGTCCATTGGTTCTCCGGCAATATATTTCTCCAACAATTCATCACAGTCCGCAATCACGGTATCCCAATTCTCCAGCCCCATGTTTTCCATGATGGATATATCCGGGGAAAGCTGCACGTTCTGCTTAATAATCATATTTGCGGAGAGCTTATCTCGGATAGACTGATACACACCTGGCAGGTCAATCCCGTCCTGGTCGATTTTGTTAATAAAGATAACAGTTGGGATTTTCATTACTTGCAGAGCATGAAACAGAATACGGGTCTGCGCCTGAACGCCGTCTTTTGCAGAAACAACCAAAATCGCTCCGTCAAGAATGGCAAGGGAGCGATAGACCTCCGCTAAGAAATCCATATGCCCAGGAGTATCCACAATGTTGACCTTACAATCGTGCCACTGAAAGGAAGTGACCGCCGTTTGAATGGTGATTCCACGCTGCCGCTCTAAAAACATGGTGTCCGTTCTCGTTGTTCCCTGATCCACACTGCCGGGAGCCTCGATTGCTCCGCTGGTATATAACAGGCTCTCCGTCAAGGTCGTCTTACCTG
>NZ_QRQX01000004.1:148362-158841 GCF_003475665.1 Collinsella sp. AF29-7AC | reverse complement strand
GTTGCGCTGAGTCCTGAGGCTGTTGCAATGAAAATGAGAATCAAGGGCTGTGACACGCGTCGGTTACCTTTAATGAATATGAGGTGAATGAGGCGATTGTTTTGCTATACTCTCTCCGCACGGGCGATTGGCGCAACGGTTAGCGCAGGTGCTTTACACGCACAAGGCTGGGGGTTCGAATCCCTCATCGCCCACCACCGATTTGGAAACGGTCCTCGAAAGGGGACCGTTTTTTGTTTGGGCCCGGTGCATGGGATTCGAACCCGCCAGCACGTCCGTCACAAAGGCCGTGGCCAAAAAATGGCAAAAATGAGTACTGTTACTAATTTTGTAGCAGCGATTTTTGGGTTTCGCTGGGTAAATCTAGCCCTGAATCAGCGATTTGAAGCCTTTGCTAGCTGTTTCCCCATTAACATAACTGAACATGTGTGGTCTAACTAATCCTAGATAGTCGGTTTCATATGAGATTCAGCTGGTGACAGTACTCACATTTGGCATTTTTTGTCCAAAGGCTCTCCTGGCCATTGCAGATTTGTGGCAAAACGGACTCCAGACCGCCGAATCGTGCCGCATATGGCACATCCGCAGTCCGGAACCCGGTCCAAATTAAGTTATTGCGCTGTGTTAGGCCAAAACGTCCGACAGGATTTCGATCAGACTGTCCACGTCGGATTCCTCGCAGACGAGCGGCGGCAGGAAACGCAGCGTATGGGCACCCGTAGCGTTAATCACGGCACCAGCCCCCAATGCACGTGCCACAACGTCGTGTGCATCACCCACAGTATCGTCCAGATCGCAGCCGAGCATCAAGCCGCGGCCACGCACCTCGATCACGTTCGGCAGCTTGGCGAGCTTTGCCTCCATATAGGCGCCTACCTTGGCAGCATGGTCGGCATAATCGCCGCGCACGAGCGCGGAGAGCGTCGCGGCGCACGCCGCGACAGCCAAGCAGCTACCGCCAAAGGTCGAGCCGTGGTCGCCAGGCTTAAACACGTCGGCAATCTCCTTCTTTGCCACGACGGCACCCATGGGCACGCCATCGGCAATGCCCTTGGCAAGGCTCATGATGTCGGGTTCCACGCCATAGGTTTGGAATGCAAACGGCTTGCCGGAGCGGAAGATGCCGCACTGGACCTCGTCGGCGATAAGCACGGCGCCCACTTCGTGTGCCAGGTCGCGCGCGGCAGCCATAAACTCCTCGGTCATGGGATACACGCCACTCTCGCCCTGGATCGGCTCGAGCATCACGGCGCAAATCTCGCTTCCCAGCCGCTTAAAGATTGCGCGCAGCTCATCGACATCGTTGGGCGTGCAGGCCACAAAGCCACCCGGCAGCGGGCGGAAGCTGTCCTGCAGCCAATCCTGCATGGTAGCGGCAATGGTCTCGAGCGTACGGCCGTGGAAGCCGCCGCGCATGCACACGATGGTGTTGCCGCCGTTGCCGGCGCGCTTTGCGTACAGGCGCGCAAGCTTCATCGAGCCCTCATTGGCCTCGGCACCGGAGTTGGCAAAGAACGTCTCCCACACCTGCTCGCCCGCAGCCGGCGCTCCGAGCGCGGCGGCCGTGGTCTCATCGCCGGCGGCAATCGCATCGGCAATCACGCGTGCACTGTCCACGTCGTCGTTGGCAAGCTTGGACAGCAGCGCCGCGACCTGGCCACGCTGCTCGATGTAGAAATAATTGGAGACATGCAGGAGCTTTTTCGCCTGTGTCTCGAGCGCCGACAGCACTGCCGGGTTGCCGTGGCCTAGGCTGCATACGCCGATGCCGGCAAGAAAATCGAGATACTCACGGCCGTCGTCACCGGCGAGCTTCATGCCGTGGCCCTCGACAAACTCGACCGGAGAACGACCGAAGGTGTGCATAACGTAGTGGGATTCGAGCGATTGTTGAGCTGCAAGTGACATGGGATACCTTTCGTTAGGCGCCGGGAAGCGCGGACTGTGGGCGTAATGGCGTGGCGATTTCGAACCGACTAGACTGCCTGAAGCCTCTCGACCTCGTCGAGGTTCTTGGTCAGGCGCGCCGCAAACGTCGAAAGCGGGTGCAGGTGCGTATCGAACTCGTAGGCCGTCTCGGTGGAATGAATCACGGTGCCGACGCCGGCATCGGTCAGCAGCTCCAGCAGCAGCGAGTGTGGCGTCGTGCCGTTAATGATGTGGGCTCGGAACACGCCGGCGGTAAGCGCATCGACGGCGGCGCGCAGCTTGGGAATCATGCCCTTGTCGACTTCTCCGCCGTAGAGCATCTCATTGACCTCGTCGAGCGTCAGGTTGGAGATAAGCGAATCCTTGTCGCTAAAGTCCTTATACAGGCCATCGACGTCGGTAAGGAAGATTGCCTTATGCGCGTGGAGCGCCGCCGCAACGGCGCCGGCGGCGGTATCGGCGTTGATGTTGAAGAAGCCACCGTCCTCCCCCGCCGCGACCGTGGCGATAACGGGGATGTACTCGCTATCGAGCAAGCGCTCGATATAGTCAGTGTTGACGTGCGTCACTTTGCCCACGTGACCGAGCTCGGGGTCGAGCGGCTCGGCGATAAGCGTGCCGGCATCGCTGCCCGACACGCCCACGGCCAGGTTGCCGTGGTGGTTGATGGCGACAACCAGCTCCTGGTTAACCTTGCCGCCCAGCACCTCGCGCACGATATCCATAGTCGCCGGCGTGGTCACGCGCTGGCCGTTCTTAAACTCGACGGGGATGTCATAGTGGCTCAGCGCCTCGTTGATAGCCTTGCCGCCGCCATGCACGATAACGGGGCGCATGCCGATGATCTTAAGCAGGACGATGTCGCTCATCACGTCGCGACGCAGCTGCTCGTCGACCATGGCGGCTCCGCCATATTTGATAACAACCGTCTTGCCGGTCAGGTTCTTAATCCACGGCAGCGCTTCGAACAGCAGCTGCGCGGTTGCTTCGTTGGATTCGCTCGAACGACAATCGCGTGCGAATTTCATAGTCTGCCTCGTCTTTCGTATCGTTATCGCGCCGTGCTCCGCTGTCCGCAATCGCGGCAAGATGCGCAGCGTGCCTGGAATCTAGGAACGGTAGTCGCCGTTGATGGAGATGTACTCATGCGTGAGGTCACAAGTCCACACGGTCGTTGCCGCGTCGCCCGCGCCCAGGTCGGCCGAGATCACGATCTCGGGCGCCTCAAAACGTCGCAGAGCCTCGTCCTCGTCAAAGGGAACGGTCAGGCCGTCACGGCAGACGGGCATGCCCATCATGTCGATGGAAACGTCTTCCTGATTAAACTTCACGCCGCACTTGCCGAGCGCCATGGCAACGCGGCCCCAGTTGCAGTCGTGGCCGGCGATGCAGGTCTTAACGAGCGGCGAGTTGGCAACGGCACGGGCGGCGATATCGGCCTCCTCGTCGTTCACGGCGCCGGTAACGTTGACCGTAACAAGCTTAGATGCGCCCTCACCATCGGCGGCGATATTGCGCGCCAGGCTCTCGCACACCTCGTGCACGGCAAATGCCAACTCGTCAAAGGCATCGGAGCCCTCAACGATAGGCTCGGCATCTGCGGCAGCGACGCCGGAGGCAAGCATGATGCAGGTGTCGTTGGTCGAGGTGTCGGAATCGACCGTTACCTTGTTAAAGGTCTGCTTGACGGTCGAGAGCAGCAGGGCATGAAGCGCCGCAGGCTCGACGGGGGCATCGGTGGTGATAACTGCGATCATGGTGGCCATGTTGGGCATGATCATGCCCGAGCCCTTGCACATTCCGCCTACCGTATAGACATTGTCCGCATGACCCGCAGCCCCACTGACGTAGGATACGGCGTACTCCTTGGAGTGCGTGTCGGTCGTCATGATGGCGCGAGCGGCATCGGCGCCACCGTGGGCGGAGAGTGCCTCGTAGGCAGCAGGAATGGCGGTCTCAAACGTGTCGATCGGCAGAATCTGGCCAATCACACCCGTGGAGGCAACCAGAATCTGCTGGGGCTCGCAGCCGATGACCTGCGATGCGATGCTGCATGTCTCGCGCGCGCATGCAAGACCGGTCTCACCCGTGGCGGCGTTGGCATTGCCAGAGTTGATCGAAACGCCGGCGATGATACCGTAGCCCTTGTCGGCACCGCCCAGGTTGGCACGGCTCACTTGCACGGGCGCCGCGCAAAAGCGATTGGTGGTAAACACGCCAGCACCGGGACAGGGTTTATCGGGCACGACGAGCGCGTAATCCAGACGCTCGGGGTTCTTGCGGAACCCAGCGTGGATGCCTGCAGCCTTAAAACCAGCCGCAGCCGTAACGCCACCCTCGACGGCGCGAATCTTGATATCAAACAGCTCGGTATTCATCGTCTTTATGACTCCTTATGTCAAACAAAAAACGGACATCGGTTGGTGCGCCATGCCAGTCGTGATCATGAGACCAGCTTAAGAGTGGCGCCCCATTCGATGCCCGACTACCAAATCGTTAACAATCGAATGTGCTACACCGGGCACGCCACTGTGGGCAAGCCTCGTCGCTCGTCAAAGCCAAAGACGATATTGGCGCACTGGACTGCTTGGCCCGCAGCGCCCTTGCACAAATTGTCGATAGCACCCGTCGCCACCAGCACGCCCGCGCGCTTGTTGAGCGCGAGGCCAATCTGGGCAGCGTTGGTGCCGACGACCGAAGCCGTCTTGGGCTGCTGGCCGGCATCGAGCACGCGCACAAAGGTGTGACCGGCGTAGAACTGCTTGTAATGGTCGACAACGTCCTCAAGGGTCAAGGTATCGAGAGCCTGCGGCTTGAGCGGCAGCGTCACCGTGGAGAGCAGACCGCGCTTGAGCGGTGCCAGGTGCGGGGTAAAGACGACGCGATCGGTCAGGCCAAGGATTTGCTCAATCTCGGGCGTGTGGCGATGCTTGCCCACGCCGTAGGCCTCCAAGTTCTCGTCGGCGCTGCAAAAATGGGTGCGGGCGTTGCAGGACTTACCGGCGCCCGTCACGCCGCTAATGGCATCGACAATCACGGGGCCGTTCTCGGCCACCCAGCCCGCGCGCACGGCGGGCGCGGCGGCAAGGCTCGTTGCGGTGGGATAGCAACCGGCGCAGGCGACCAGCACGGATTTGCCGTCGGCATGGTCGGATGCGGCGGTCTCCAAGTCCTGGCAGAACAGCTCGGGCAGACCGAAGGCACGGGTCTTGAGCAGCTCGGGGCTCGTATGCTCGGCGGCATACCAAGCCTCAAAAACGGACGCGTCGTTCAGACGGTAGTCGGCCGAAAGATCAAAGCAGGAGACGCCCGATGCAAGCAGCGCGGGCACCTGTGCCATGGCAGCCGTGTGCGGCACGGCCAAAAAGACCGCGTCGCAGTTCTTGAGCTCAGGGGCATCATGCGTCGTAAAGACAAGATCGCTTACGCCGGTGAAGCTCGGGTGCACCGCAGACAACGGCTGGCCGGCATCGGCGTTGGACGTAATGGCAGCAAGTTCAAACTCGGGATGACCGAGGACGAGGCGAATGAGCTCGGCTCCGGCATATCCAGCCGCGCCGACGATTCCAACCTTCAAAGACATATCAGACTCCTTGTCTGCGATTTATGCACCGATGCGCATTTCGCAGCGGTCGTTATGAAGTGGGTTGAAACTTTAGCACCAAAAGATGCATTAATACGTAAATGGCTTGCATATTCATGCATTGAAACATTCCCGACACATTCGCTTGAAGGAATTGACAAATGGAGCGGGCCCCGTATTGACCGGCGCTCCTAACGGCGCCGGGCAATACGGGGCCCGCCCATGCGAAAACCAAGTTGTTAGGATGAGCCAGCTGGCTAGAGCTCGACCGGCACCCATTCGTCGTGATTGCAGATAAAAGCCTCGGGATCCTCGACGCTAAAGAAGACGAGCGTGGGGTCGTTAGGCCCCTCATAGTGCTCGCCCAGGCGCTCTAGATGCTTCCACCCAGCTTCGCGCATTTCGCCTAAAGCCCGGTCATCCAAGCCGGCACGCCCGCGCAAGATAAGCCAGCCATGGCCCGGCCACCAACTCGTGGCCTCAAAGCGCTGGTTTTGCAGCAGCTCTTGCCACACATCTTTGGTGCGCGCTGTTACAAACCACAGCTTGCCATCCTGGATCTGCGCAAACGAAAACGGACGCACATGAGGCTGTCCGTCAACGCTCGTCGCCAAATACCATGCCGGCACCGACGTCAGATACTCCAACACCGTATTCAATCCGTCCATGTGTCCTCCTGGCGCTAGCTAATTCGGAACGGGTAGTTAATTTGAGACGCGCTAGAGCTCCAGGCGCTCCTCGCTGCCGTCGATATCACAGAAGCGCGCGGCAATGTTGCGGACCGAAAAGAAAGCAAGGCGGCCGTCGTTGGCACTCTCGTGTTCCTCGCCGATGCCCACCATGTGCTTAAAACCCGCTTGACGCACCTTGTCGCTCGCAACTGCGTCGTCCTCAAGTGCGGCTTCGCCGGTCAATACGATCCAGCATTCCCCCGGCTTCCAGCCCGAGAGCTCAAACTTGGGATTCGCACTCAGCTCCGCCCACACATCCTTGTCGCGCGACGTGCAAAACCACAGCTTACCTTCATCGACCATGGCAAACGAAAACGGCCTCACGCGAGGCTGATGCCCGTCGGCCACATCGGTCGTGGCCAGATACCACGCCGGAATGCGCCTGAGATACGAGCAGGCGCGCTCAAGCTGAGCCGTGCGGTCGTTGTCGGTCATAGGGACCCCTTTCTTGCGCTCGAATCGCGCCTAAACAAGTTGAAGGTTGACGACGATGACACACGCAAACAGCAGCATCGTCACCACCGCAGCCAGCGCATCCCCGCGGCGAAATGCAAGCGCATGCAGACGCGTGCGGCCCTGCTCGCCGTGATAGCAGCGTGCATCCATGGCGGCAGACAGCGTCTCGGCATGACGGAACACGCCCGTGAACAATGGAATCGCCACACTGCCGAGCATACGCACGCCGCCGAGCGGGCCACCCGTTACGCGTGCACCGCGGCTTGCCTGCGCATCGGCCGTCTGCTTCATCTCGGTGGCGAACTGCGGCATAAAGCGCAACGCGATGCCCATGATCATGCCGAGCTCATGCGCCGGAAGCCCCACGCGCGCAAACGGTGCGAGCAGACGCTCAAAGCCCGCGGTGAGGTCGAGCGTCGGTGTGGTGAGCGTAATGGCGCTCATGCCGGCCATCATCAGGGTCAGGCGACACGCCATAAAGGCGGCAGAACGCAGTGAGCCCTCGCTTATCTGCAGAAAGCCGAGCTGCCACAGGATGCGCCCACTCTGATCGGTAAACAAGTTGAGCACCGCGACCACGACGACGATTGCCAGCAGCGGCGCCATCGACGACAGAACGCGACGAGCCGGCACCCGGGACACGGCATAGATCAGCACGACGAAAATTGCGACAGGGGCCAATCCGCGGAAGCCGCCGACGGTCAGCGTCGTGATCAAAAACACAAAGCCCAGGAGCAGCTTGGTGCGCGGATCCAGGCGATGGATCGCGCTATCGCTCGGATAGTAGCTGCCAAACGAAAACGCCTCCATCAGCAACCCTCCTCTCGCGCGACCGTTTCGGATTTGGCCTTGTCCGAGACGTTAGAAGAACCGCCTGAGCGACCGATCGGCAAATCTGCCAACTCGTCGGCCAACGACTCAACCGTATAGAGCCCGCCGCGATGCAGCGGCACGCCCGCTTCCGCGAGCGCCAACGCCATGCGCTGGGCAGCGGGAACACCCAAGCCGATTGATTTAAGCTCATCCGCATGCGCAAAAACCTGAGCGGGCGTGCCCTCAGCAAACACCGCGCCCTCGTTCATCACGACAATACGATCGCAGCAATTGGCAAGGTCATCCATACTGTGTGAGACCATGACGACGGTCAGGCCCCCATGGTGAAGTCGATCGATGAGCTCCAGGAAATCACTGCGCGCCGCCGGATCGAGCCCCGCCATGGGCTCATCGAGTACCAGGACCTCGGGCTCCATGGCAAGCACGCCAGCAAACGCCACGCGCCGCTGTTGGCCACCCGAAAGCTCAAAGGGACTCTTGTCGCCCACCGTGGCCAAGTCGAGGCCCACGCGCGCGAGCGATGACTCAACGCGGCGCGCGACCTCGGCCTGCGACAAGCCAAGGTTGTGCGGGCCAAACGCCACGTCCTGCGTCACGGTTTCGGCAAACAGCTGACGCTCGGGATATTGAAACACCACGCCGACCTTGGCCTTAACCGCGGCGGCATCTTTCTTGTTTGCCAGGTCGAGCCCCAACGCGTAAACGGAACCCTCCTGGGGGCGAATCAAACCGTTGAGATGCTGGACCAGCGTCGACTTACCCGAACCGGTATGGCCTGCTAAGCCCAGGAACTCGCCGCGACGCACCGTCAGCGATACATCGCGCAGCGCCCACGGGCTGCTGGGGTCGTTTCCCCAGAGAGCCTGTTTGCTCGATTTGCCCGCAACGGCCGAGCGCTTATGCCAGCGGCGACGCTCGCGGGCGCTCAGCGAGTAACTATGCGAGAGGTGCGAAATCTCGATGACGGGCTCCGACGCGGCTGTCCCGTCGGTTGCAGAGGAGGCGTTGTCGAGCACACGAGAATCGGATGCAGAAGGCCGCCCTGCGGTGTCTTCCCCACTCCGGTCGGCATATACCTGCGCAATCTCGGCGACCATATCCGCCTCGCGCACCTGCGCATGAACGGGCACGCCCTTCGCACGAAGCGCCGTGCCCAAGCAGCACGACGCCGGCATATCCAGGTTGAGCTCCGCGAGCTCATCTGCCCGCGTCAGAATCTCCTCGGGCGTACCGAGCATGGCAACGCGCCCCGCCCGAAATACCGCGACACGATCGGCCTCGGCGGCCTCTTCCATAAAGTGCGTAATCATCACGATGGTCATGCCGCGATCGTGCAACGCGTGGCAAGCCTTCATGAGGCCCTTGCGTCCACGCGGATCGAGCATCGAAGAAGCCTCGTCCAAGATGAGCACGCGCGGTTCCATGGCGAGCACACCGGCAAGCGCCACGCGCTGCTTTTGGCCACCCGAGAGCGCGTGGGTCTCGTGGCGCTCAAAGCCCACCAGGCCCACGCCCTTCAGCGCCTCGCGTACACGCTGTGCTATTTGTGCCGATGGCACGCCCAAGTTTTCGGGACCAAAGGCAACATCGTCCTCGACAAGCGTCGCCACCAGCTGATCATCCGGGTTCTGGAACACCATGCCCGCAGTCGAGCGGATGTCGTAGACCAGCTCGGGATCGGACGCGTCCATGCCGTTGACGCGCACCGTTCCCGTATCGGGCTGCAGCAGCGCGTTCAAATGCTTGGCGAACGTCGACTTGCCCGACCCGTTGCCGCCGAGGATGCAGAAAAACTCGCCATCCTCGATGTTCAGATCGATGCCGTCGAGTGCCGGTGTGGCACCGTCATAGCTAAAGGAAACGCCCCGACACTCAATCATGCGCGGCCTTTGACCTGGTCCTTCTTGGGCGTAATAAGATTAGAGACCGCCTTGTACACCGCCAGCGTCAACACCGAGTTGAGCACGGTCTTGATGAGGTTGAACGGCAGCACGGCAGGAATCATGAGCGGGGCGATCACATCGACCGAGCCATACCAGAACCAAACACCAATGGTAAGGTTTGCGACCATAGACAACGCCGTAGCGGCAATGACGCCGAGCGCTAGGCCAATCACGGCACCCTTATAGGTATGCATCTTCTGGTAGACGATAGCCGCGGGCAGAATATAACCCAGCGTAGCCACCAGGTTCATAAGTGCGCCGACCCAATCGCCCGTGGTAAGCGCATGGATAACAATCGCCATAGCGGCAACAGCAGTACCGGCGCCAGGACCATACGCAAAACCGCACACCATCGCCGGCACCAGCGACGGGTCATACGTCAAAAACGGCGCCGAAGGAAGGATGGGCAGCTGCACGTACATAAACAGGGCGCCCAGGGCGCACATCAGCGCCATGGTAACGAGCTGTTTGGTGCTCCACCTATTCGTGTTCTCAAAATGGATATGCTGCGACTGTTCAGACATAAGATCACCTGCCTCTTTCATCCGGACTCTAACCGTTGGTACTGGAATCTCACCAGTTCAGCCGGCATGCGAACCAACGCACACACGGGTCGCGGACTCATCGGCTCGGCCGCAGGCATCTCGCCTGCGCCACGGCGCCCCTTTGACACCGCCCGATTTACCGCCAGTGGGGAATTTCACCCCGCCCTGAAACAGCAATTGCAAGTGTAGCACCAGTAGGCTTTCGCGCAAGTATGCCAAGGGTAATTTATGGCGGGGGAAACGCTCTAGAAATGCGGCCGGGACAGAGCAGCGCGACAATAACGTACCCGCCCATCCCAAAGTGCTGCGCTTTTCGCGGCAAAGCCGCGAAACAGCAAAAGGGAAAAGCCACCGCAACAACCACGTTCCCCATCCATCCCAAAGTAGCGCGCCTTTCGCGCAAAGCGCGAAACAGCGAAGGGGACACGTATCCCTATCGACCACGTCCTTCTCCGCCC